>JBEVKA010000073.1:0-3354 GCA_040509855.1 Steroidobacter sp. | reverse complement strand
GGTCGCCGAGATGCCATTGTCTTGCAGTAGCCGTACCTGATCCTGCATCAGCGCGATCAATGGCGAGATCACTAGCGTGATTCCCGAGCGCAGCACCGCCGGCAACTGAAAGCACAGCGACTTGCCGCCGCCGGTCGGCATGATGGCCAGCAGATCGCGGCCGGCCAGCGCATCGCGCACCACCGCTTCCTGACCGGGACGGAACGAGCTGAAACCGAAGCGACTCTTGAGCGCGCCGGCGAGGTCGTCGAGCTGCGCGTGGTCGTCTATCGAGCGCATGCGGTGGAGGGAATCGAGATCATGGCCGCGATGATCGCATTCCGCTCCGCGCTTTGGCACGCGATTGCACCCGGATAGCGCACAATTCTTTGCCCGATCCGCCGTGGGGCGTGGCTGGCAGAAGCTCGCAGCGGCGTGCTAGCGTGCGCGCACAACAACATCTCGAAGCGATTCACAGGGGGAGTTCGTGACCGAGCAACAAAAGAATGCGCGCTTCGCGCTCGCGGTTTTGTTCGGCATCAACCTGATGAATTTTTTCGATCGCCAGATCGCCGGTGCGCTGGCCGAGCCCATCCGCATCGAATTCGGGCTCAACGACACACAGATCGGACTGGTCGCAACGGTGTTTACGCTGGTGTACGCCGCCGTCGGAGTGCCGCTCGGACGGCTGACGGACAGCTGGCTGCGCACGCGGCTGGTGGCCATCGGCGTGACGTTCTGGAGCGTGCTCACGGCCGCGTCGGGATTGGCGTGGAACTACACATCCTTCCTGCTGACGCGCGTTGGCGTCGGCATCGGCGAGGCGAGCTGCGCGCCGGCGGGTCAATCGTTGATCGGCGATTTGTTTCCACCGGAGCGACGCGCGCGAGCCATGGCGATCTTCATGCTCGGCCTGCCGTTGGGACTGTTCGCGTCATACATGCTGGCCGGCGTGATCGGCCAGGCGTGGGGATGGCGCGCGGCGTTCTTCGTCGCATGCGTTCCGGGCTTGATCCTGGCGGTGCTCGCGCTGTTCATCAAAGAGCCGCCGCGCGGTGCGACTGACGCGCGAGCTTCCCTAGCGGCGCCTGCCAATCCCTATCGCACCGTGCTCCGCATTCGCACGCTGTGGTGGATCATCCTGTCGGGCCTGTTGTTCAACTTCAACGCGTACGCGATCAATGTGTTTCAGACGCCGTTCCTGCAGCGGTTCCATGACTTGAGCCTGCAGCACGCCAACATGATCTCGGGATTTTCGCTGGGGCTGGCGGGAGCGATCGGTTTGTTGTTGGGTGGCTGGTTGGGTGATCGTCTGCGCACCACGCTGCCGACTGCACGCGTGCTGTTGCCTGCGATCACATTGTTGATCTCGGTGCCGTGCGTGGTCATAGCCTTGCAGCAGCCCAAGGGCGGCGTAGTCGCGTTCACGCTGTTGATGGGAACATCGACCGCGCTGTCGTTCGTCTATTACTCGACCGTGTACAGCGCGATTCAAGACGTGGTTCCGCCCACTCTGCGCGGCACGGCTGTCGCTCTCTATTTCTTTGCGATGTATGTGCTCGGCGCCAGCTTCGGCGCGACCATCATGGGCGCGCTGAGTGATTATTTCGCGCATCAAGCGATGGTGGCTGCGGGCGCGACTGAAATGGCAGCGGCATTTCGCGCCAACGGGCTTCACGATGCGATGTACGTGATCCCGGCGCTGATGCTGCTGTGTTCGGGATCGCTGTTCGGCGCGTCGCGAACGATCCGCGCCGATATGCAGAAGATGAAACTTTAGTTATCGAGCGCCACCTATGGATACATGGATGTACCCCGCCGCCGATGGCGGCGGCGAGCGAGCAAAACCACGTTTTTTGCTCAGCTCGCACGAGGGTCGTGGCAGGATGCCCGATCCCTCGTATTAACGTGTGCCGGTGAGACTCTCCATCATCAAGCCCGTGCCACCCTTGGACACGTGCGCGACGATGGCGGTGCGACGATGAATCTTGGTGACCACGCCGAGATTGATGGCGAACGCCAGATGGACGGTGGCGCCTTTCTTCAATCCCAGGTTTTCGGTCTCGATGAAGACTCCGTTCGCGCTCAAGTTACGGGCGCGGCACAGCTTTCCGGGACGTCCAGGAACGGAAACATAAACAGCAGTACGTGCTCTATGACGTGTATGGAGACGTCGCTCCATGCTCAAGCTCCCCGAGTGTGTGCCCAATCATTATGCCGCGCGCGGGCGCGCGTGCGAAAGTCCGTTAACGAGGTCTTATGTCTCAACGGATAACTGTTCATTGCAGAATGTCAGCTTAAGTCGTAGCAATGTTCGCGGAGGTTACGGATATCCATGGTTTCGCCGCTCACGATCGATCCCCTCACGATTGAAGAAATCCGCGCCGCGGCTCGCCGTCTGGCGGACCATGTCGTCACTACTCCCGTGCATCGCCTGCGTAGCCGCGAACTCGCGGCTGCTGTCGGCGACGACACCGATGTCTGGTTGAAGCTCGAGCTGTTCCAACACACCGGCACCTTCAAAGCGCGCGGCGCACTGCTCAACGTGCTCAGCCTGACCGAAGAACAACGCCAGCGCGGCGTGATCGCCGTGAGTGCGGGCAACCATGCGGTCGCCGTCGCATTCGCCGCCGCAACGGTCGGCATCAGCGCGAAAGTCGTGATGTTTGCGTCCGCCAATCGAATGCGCATCGAGCTATGTCGTTCCTTCGGTGCCGACATTGTTTTCGCTGACACCGCACATGCTGGATTCGAGCTGGCTACTCGCTTGGCGGAACAGGAGGGTCGGACCCTCGTTCATCCGTTCGAGGGGCGCACGACTATTCTGGGAACCGCGACCCTGGGCCTGGAGACCTGTGAGCAGATTCCCGGCCTGCAGGCCGTTATTGTGCCGATCGGGGGCGGCGGACTATGCGCGGGCATCGCTTCGGCCGTGAAATTGCTGGCGCCTGGCTGCGAAGTGTTCGGTGTCGAACCTGAAGGCGCGGACAGCATGCATCGTAGTTTCGCCGCTGGCGAACCGCGCTCCATCGAGCGGGTCGCAACGATTGCGGACAGCCTCGGCGCGCCCTATGCGTTGCCGATGTCGTTCGAATTATGTCGTCGCAATGTCGACGGCCTGGTTCGCGTCAACGATGCGGACTTGCGAGAGGCGATGCGCTTCCTGCTCAGAAACGCGAAGCTTGCCGTGGAGCCCGCGGGTGCCGCGGCTACAGCTGCTTTGCTCGGCCCCTTGAAAGAACGACTGCGCGGCAAGCGCGTCGGGCTCATCGTCTGCGGCAGCAATATCGATCCGCAGACTTACGCGGGGCTGATCGCGGCGACCTGACGCCACAATTCATCATAATTGGTCAGCACTTACGGCCGGCGGGCAGC
>JBEVKA010000072.1:0-5496 GCA_040509855.1 Steroidobacter sp. | reverse complement strand
CCTCGTTCACATACAAACGCGGCGCCCACGGATGGCAGGCGATACCGGCGGGAAACGACAGCCGCGCCTCGTCGCCGGCTCCATCCACAATCCCTCGCTCGCCGTTGCCAAGAACGCGGCGAGCGCTTCCATTCATGGCCACTTCGTAGATGGCGTGCGACCAGAACGCCGTCACATAGAAGCGGTCGTTCTTGAAACACAGATAGCCCAGTCCTTGGTCGGAGATCGTTGCGAACACGGAGACGACGCCCTTGCGGTCGATCTTGACGACCGAGTTGCCGCGACAGTTGGCGATATACACATCACCGTTGTGCCGATCGACCGCGATGCCGGCGGGACGACTCAAACCCTGAGTGACGAAGGGCGTGACCTGTCCCTTGCGATCGATCCGGGAAACGGGTGTCGGCATAGAAACCGGACTGAAGCAGATGCCCCTGCGGATCGATGGCGTTGCCCGCCGTGCCATACATTCCGGACGCGAATTCAGTGCGTACACCTTCGGGCGTCACTCATTCCAAGATCCGATTGTTTCGCGATTGGCTGGTACAACAAGCCTCGACATCGGTACCGGACACTTGGGAGGTTCGCCGGCTGCCATCGTGAGACAAGCTGCAATTCGTCCACCACGCTCGCGCCACGCTACATTCAGGCCAAGCCGCTCTTAGCCTCGCGGCCCAAGATTCGAGTGTCCCGCTCCGGCACGCTTGTCTAGCATCAGCGCGAGTTGGTTCGGAGCGCCTACATGCGACGGATTCTGCTGGGCTTCATCGTGATCGTTGCGTCCATCACCACCAGCATCGTCGACTATGTGGGCGAGCGCTTTAAAATACATCAGCGCTATGTTTCAAACGCTGGCAAGGAATGGCTGACCGCGATCGAAGCCGGCGATTCGAACAGCGGATTTTCCACGATCGCTTATATGGAAGAAGCGCCGGTCGTCACCACTCAGTCCGCATCGTATTCACGCGATGTCATGACGCGGGAGTTGCGGACTTATCCCGAAGCGATTCTGCGTGCCGCCTTGCGTCGCCCGGCGACGCTGCAATGGATTGGCGAGGCCAGAATCGGCGGCACACTCGCACAGGTCATCTCTTTCGTCGATGCCGATGCGAACAACGTCGCGCTGTCGTTCGATGCACAGACCAAGCTGCTGGTCCGCAGTGAGGTACTCAACGAGCATCCCTATCTCGGCCAGGCCGTCGCGGCATCGGTGTATCTGGACTATCGCAAGACCGGCGCGCTGCTGCTGCCATATCGCATGGAGCTGTGGCGGAACGAAGAGCCGCTGCGATTCAGCCGGGTCTCACGAATCGAGCTGAATCCTCGCCTGGACGACGCGCTCCTCTCGCAGCCCGCCGAACGCATCGACGCACCGCCGACTCAAAACGAACCTGCGCTCAGATCATTGGGTAACGATATCTACGCAGTGCTCGGCGGCGACAACTCGATGTTCGCTGTGTTTCCCGACTACGTCGTGCTGCTGGAGGCGCCACGGCGTGAAAGTTACGCGCGTCGCATATTCGATGCGGTTCGCTCAGTCGCACCTGGCAAGCCCATCAAGCTCGTCTCGACTCACTTTCACGAGGATCACATCGCGGGCGTGCGTTACGCCGTGTCTCAGGGAGCGGAGATATGGACGACCGCGCATGCCAAGACTGAGATAGAACGCAAGCTGAGCACTCGCTGGACTCTTCGCCCCGATGAGTTCGCACGTGCGCCGCGTGAAGCGACGATTCGTATCGTCGACAAGAAACACGTGTTCGCAGCAGGCCAGCAACGAGTCGAGATCGCGCAGATCGGTCCGACCGAGCACGTCGACCAGATGCTCGCGGCGTATTTCCCAGCCATCGACACGCTCTACACCGCAGATGTTTGGGACGTACCCGGACCCGGCGTGCCGACACCCGGATTGGACGCGGCTCAAATCGTTCCGCGCATCAACGCGCTGGGCTGGAAGGTGGAACGCATGTTACCGACGCACGGCTTCCCCGCCAGTGTCGAAGAGTTGAATCGCAGCCTGGAAATTCGCGCCAGGTATGTGACTGACGCCGACGCGAGGCATCGCCTCCAATGAAATCACTGCTTGCGGCCGCGAGCGTAGCGTTCGGCGAGCTGGCTCGTCGCCTGTGCCAATGCTTCGACCAGCGCCGGCGGCCCCAGCAACTCCGCATCGACACTCAACGAAAGAATGTCGCACAGTGCGTTGTCGGTGCGCTCCACCGGAATCTCCACCACAGTCCAGCCATTCGCGTCGGGCTTGCTGCGTGTTTTGTCGGCGGCCTGGATCACTTCCGAGCTCAACTTGCCGAGCAATTCATATCCACGTTCGGAGACTCGCAGCGTCGCCGTGCCCCGATGCAATCGACTCGCGAGCTCGCGCACGGCGACCGTCCAATAGTCCTGCAAATCGAAATCGGGCGGACGCTTGAACTCGACCTCGGTCATGTCCAGCGAACGAATCGAGGAAACACGATACGTCGCCGGCGCGCCTCTCTTGCCCAGCGCGACCAGATACCAGACGCCGGCTTTCAACACGATGCCCAGCGGCGCGAGATCCTTGACGCTCTCGCCCGACCAGCTGTTGTAACGAACCACGATGCGACGTTCGCGCCACACCGCGTTGGCCAACGCCGGCAACATTTCCGGCTTCTCGACGGGCTTGAACCAGCCCGTGGTGTCGAGATGAAAACGCGAGGCCACGGCATCGGCGCCCCGCCGACGCTCGGCCGGCAACGCGGCGTCGATCTTTCGGCGCGCGCCCGACAGCGCATCGCCCAGCCCCAAATCGGCCGCCGCATTGGGCAAGCCGAGCAGGAACAACGCGCTCGCCTCGTCGGCGTTCAGCCCGGTGAGCTGCGTCTTGTATCCCTCGAGCAGCTGAAAGCCACCGGTGGAGCCGCGATCGGCGAACACCGGCACGCCGGCGGCGCTCAATTGATTGATGTCCCGATAGATGGTCCGCACCGAGACTTCCAGTTCCTCGGCCAGCACCGTGGCGTTGATCCGCCCCTTGGCCTGAAGCAGCAGCATGATGGACAGCAGTCGACTCTGGCGCATCGTCCCCTCCCATTCGCCATCCTGACACAGGTTGTCAGATATGCGCCGCTATAAATCGAGCCGCCTTTCAACTTACGGAGCTTGGTTATGACACGGAACTCGATTGCTCTCGATCGCCGGGAAATTCTGGTGGCCGCCTTGGGCCTCGTCGGCGGCACGTTATTGCCGACGCTCACGAGTGCGACCTCTTCACCCGCGGCGCTCGACGCAGCCTTCGCCCCCCACGCCAACGACTGGAAATGGCTGGTCGGCAGCTGGTCGGTGAAGCACAGCCGTCTGAAAGACCGGCTCGCCGGCAGCACCGAATGGGAGGACTTCACCGGCACCTGCGTGAACTGGCCGCTGATGGGTGGGCGCGGCAACGTCGACGACAACGTCCTCAACTTTCCTTCCGGTGTGTATCAAGGCGTCGGCGTGCGCGGCTTCGACATCGAGACCAAACAATGGTCCATCTGGTGGATCGATTCGCGTCGTCCGGGCATCGAACCGCCGGTGCGCGGCGGCTTCGCCAATGGCGTCGGCACCTTCATTGGCGACGACACCTGGAAAGGCAAGCCGGTGAAGGTGCGCTTCCGCTGGACCAAGATCACGCCGACCTCGGCGCATTGGGACCAGGCGTCCTCGGGCGACGGCGGCAAGACCTGGGAAACCAACTGGCACATGGATTTCACACGCACGGCCTGACTCGGAGGGCTTCATGACGAGCGCTTCAGTTCTAGTGATCGGCGGTGCGGGTAAAACCGGCCGCCGCGTGAGCGATCGATTGCGCGCGCGTGGTATTCCCACGCGCGACGTGTCTCGATCGACCACGCCGTCATTCGATTGGATGAATCCGTCGACCTGGGCGGCGGCGCTGGAAGGCGTCGGCAAAGCCTATGTCACTTATCAACCGGATCTCGCCGTCGACGGCGCCGATGACGCCATCGCCGAACTGTCCGAGCTCGCCAGACAAAAAGGTCTGCGGCACCTCGTATTGCTCTCGGGTCGAGGTGAGCCGGCGGCACAACGCGCGGAGGCTGCGTTACGAGCCTCCGGCGTCGACTGGACCATCGTGCGAGCCAGCTGGTTCGCACAGAATTTTTCCGAAGGTCATATGCTCGATGGCGTGGTCGCCGGCGAGCTGGCGTTGCCCGTCGGCCCGGTGCCCGAACCTTTCATCGATGTCGACGACATCGCCGACGTCGCCTTCGCGGCGCTGACCGACGATCGCCATCGCAACCGTTTATATGAAGTCACCGGCCCGCGGGCGATCACGTTCGCCGAAGCCATGGATGAAATCTCGGCTGCGGTCGGTCGGCCGATTCGTTTTACACAGATCAGCCAGGAAGCGTTCGTCGAAGCCGTCGGGCCGTATGTGCCCAAAGACATCGTCGAGCTGCTGATCGAGCTGTTCACAGTCGTGTTGGACGGGCGCAATGTGAAAGTCATGAATGGCGTGCAGGAGGCTCTTGGCCGTCCGGCGCGCGACTTCGCCGACTATGCGCGAGCGACGGCGGCGACAGGAGTTTGGAACGCGCGTTAGTGACTGGCGCGCACCCAGCACGGCGGGATGCCGGGATACTCCAATTCCATCGTGACCCGATCCCGCCGGGCGTCGCCGAAGCGCTCGGAGATTTCACACAGCGTGCGTTCGAGTTGCTGGATGGGCTTCAGCGCCGCATCCAACGGCAAGCGCGGTATGTCTTGTCCGGTTGGTTGAGCGACGAGCGTCATGCCGCTGCGAAGCTCGACTGGTCCCGCCGCTGAAGCAGCGACGCTCACGCGTCCAGTGCGGGACCACGCGTCGGCGGCAAGCGCGAGAGCGACGTCGTCCATGCCGTCACTGACGTCGACACTCCACTGATCGTGCTGCCAGAACGCGATCCTGGCGAGGATGTAATTCCAGCGACGTTCGGTGTTGAGCCCAAACTTCGAACTGTCGTGTTGCGGGCTCCATGATTCCACACCCAACTCATCGGCCAGCGCCCGCGCCCGCTCGCGTCCGCCGATGGATTCGATCAACGCCAGCAACATGGGGACCGACGCCGTGATGCCAGTCGTGGTCGCGACATTGCCATCGATCAGATAGCGTCGATGCGGAACATACTTTGCGGTTGGATGCGCTTCGAGCAATTTGTTACGGTAGTACCAGTGAGTCGCGAACTGCCGGCCATCGAGCAGACCGGCATTCGCGACCACCAATCCGCCCGCGCAGACACCAATGATTCGCGCGCCCTTCTCGGCCTGCTGTTTCAACCAACTCGTCGCCGCGGGATCGTTGTCATTACTCATCGCCGGCACGATCACGTAGTCGGCGCCTGCCGGAAACGCCTGATCGAAACCGGCCAGATCCTCGGTGACTTCGACTTCCAGCGCGGGATACAACTGCACGCGACCGATGCGAGTCGCCACCGCATGTACGTCGACGACACCGGAACGGTGCAGGCCGGCGTGCGGCCC
>JBEVKA010000071.1:0-3856 GCA_040509855.1 Steroidobacter sp. | reverse complement strand
CGCAAGTAATCGTCGCGATAGGATGCCGACACACGCGCTTCGAAGCCGCCGGCTCCGTAGTACAAGGTCGCATTCGCCGACTCTTCGGAAAGATTGATGAGCGGCAACACCGCCGTTCGGCCCTGCGCGCCTTCGGGCAAAGCGGGATTCACGATATAGGTGATGTCGGAACTGACGCGCGTGTAGTTCGCGAGCACGCCGAAGTTTTTCAGCCACCCCGGCAGAAAAGTCAGCGGCATCTGCACGTTGACCTCCACGCCTCGCAGCGGACCGCCATCACTGTTCACCGGACGCGAATAGACGAACTCATCGCTCGGCGTGACGCCTGTTCCAATCAGCACTGCTTCCGGAATGCCGAGCGTGTTGAATGGTTGAGTCGTGCGCAGCGTCGCGATGTAGGTCTTCACGTCCTTGTAAAAGAACCCCACCGATACGAGGGATTCCGGCGCGAAATACCATTCCACGCTGGCATCGAACGCGTCCGCTTCGATGGGATCCAGATTGGGATTGCCCTGATTCACCAGACGCGTGCCGCCGAACACGTTGACCGAACCGCCGGGCGTCAGTTGCGCCAAGGGTGGACGCGTCATCACACGGGACACCGCGAGCCGCACGAGCACATCGTCGGTGAGCTCCAACGCAGCGTTGGCAGCTGGCAACCAGTCGTCATAGGTTCGCGATACTTGCAGCAGCTGCGTGTTGACGCCCGCCTCTGCGAATCCCACTGAGTCCTGATCCGTGCGCACGAATCGCACACCTACATCGCCGCGCATCGGTAATCCGAACAGCTCGGACTTGAAGTCGCCTTGCAAATAAGCCGCTGTGTCTCTCTCGTCGACCGAATAGATATTACTGCGCGCCGACGCGACATCCCGTCGCAGCTCGAACACGCCCGTGTTGCTATAAATATTGAACGCATCGATGAAGGCCTGCTCGCTCGGCACGACCCACGCTGTCGCCGTTTCGGGCGGCACGCCAAACCCTTCGAAGCCCGAGAATTGATACACCAGGTCGGCCACAGTCATACCCGCGGGAAGCGCCGGAATGCTGCGTTCATTGACCATGCGCCGCGAGTCGGAATCGAACGTGTACTTGCGAACGTTCACACCGCCCTTGAGCGTCCACACCTGTGACATGTCGAACTCGACGTCGATCGCGCCTTGTCGGAACGTGTTCTCCACGCCTTGCGGCCGCAGACGAATCTCCGGGCCAGTCGTGCCGCCGGTGAATCCAGGCAGCGCCGGACCGTAGTAGTAGTTGGCTGGGTTCGTGGTATCGAAGCCCCAGACGATGCGCGGCCGAGTCTCGCTGTTGCGAAAATCGTAGATGAAGCCGTCGGTGTTGAGCCGGTCGACCTGCAGCGTCGTTTCGCGAGGCTCGTCGAAATCCGAGTTCGAACCGCCCAACTGCATCTCAGCGCGCCAGCGATCGTTGAATTCGTGCTCGACCGTCAGCCCGGCCTGCTTGAACACCGTGTTGAAATCGAAAATGGAGTTCTCGGCGCGCAGGTCCACATTGTCCAGGCGCGCGTAGACCAGATCGTTACCACGAACTTCCGCCTCACGCACGATGGTCTCAGGCTTGCCTTGCTGCGATTGGGCGCGAAACAAACCGATCGGCGTCAGCAAACTTTCCTGACGCAAACCGTCGTGGCGCGAATACAAAAGATCCAGCGACAGTGCGGTGTCCTCACTCGGCCGCCACTGGATCGCAGACGTGATCCCGAGCCGCTCGTTCTCGACCGAGAACTGCGCCAACCGTGGAATACGCGGGTGATAAATACTCGTGGAGCGCAGCTGCTGGTAGGTGATTCCGGTGGGATACTCGCCGAAACAT
Source organism: Steroidobacter sp. (assembly GCA_040509855.1). Taxonomy (GTDB): domain Bacteria; phylum Pseudomonadota; class Gammaproteobacteria; order Steroidobacterales; family Steroidobacteraceae; genus Steroidobacter. The sequence goes on along the minus strand of JBEVKA010000071.1, from coordinate 2,020 downwards.
ACGCCCGCAGGATTGGCGGGATCGCACCAGCCGCCGTTCTCGCTCATGCGGTCCCAGTTGAGATTGTGGCTGGCCTGGCTGATCTTGCGGCTCTTGGAATAAGCCGCCGAGACCAGCACGCCGAAGGTGTCGTCGAAGAACGTGTCCGACGCCAGCAGTGCGAAGCGCGGATCCGCCTTCTCGCTCAAATCGTTGTAACTGAGCTTGGAAGACAGCGCGAGCTGCGTGCCGACCTGATCGAGCGGCCGCGCCGTTTGCAGATCCACCGTCGCACCCAACGACCCTTCCTCCGTTTCCGCGGAAGGCGTCTTGCGCACAGTCAAACTGTTGAACAGCTCGGAGGCAAAGACATTGAAATCGAATCCTCGCGAGCGATTGATACCTTCGAAGCCGTTCGATGTGGTCTGCGCTTCGAGACCGTTCAGGCGAACGCGCGTGTAGTCGGGCCCCAGGCCGCGCACGGAGATGCTGCGTCCTTCGCCACCGTCGCGTGCAACGACCACACCCGGCAGACGCTGCAGAGATTCGGCCAGATTCGCATCGGGAAACTTGGCGACGTCTTCGGCTTTGATGACATCGACCACGCCGCTCTGTTCACGTTTCTCATCCAACGCCAGGGCGAGACTGCCTCGATAACCAGTAACGACCACTTCTTCCACCGGCGGGGCAGCGCCTTCTGACGTTGTGGGAGCGACTTGTTGTGGTTCCGCGGCCAAACTGAACGAAAGCAGCGCGCACGACACCGGCATTCCGGCCAGAACACGCCGCGATGTTTTTGATGGCATATCAATCTTCCTTGATTGCGCGCGCGGACGGCGACGGACGCGCGACGCGTCCGTCAACCCCGGCCGTTGTTGTATCTCTATCCCCCTGGTGCGAAAAACCGCAGAGATTCCGCGATTGCCACCGGTGTCATTTAGCATGACTCCGCACCCCGGACGCTGTCAAGAACATATCAACAGCGATCGCGGGCTAGTGGAAATGCATTCAAGTCGGCGGTGTGAGTTTCAACAGACGTCCGCCGGAGCGGCCATCTTCGAGCAGCCAGATCGCGCCATCCGGACCTTCTTCGACTTCGCGAATGCGCGCGTCCATATCGAATCGTTCCGCCTCGCGTGCCGACGTGCCGTCGAAACTCACGCGAATCAGCGCTTCCGATGAAAGGCCGCCGATGAAGGCACTGCCTTTCCATTCCGGGAACAGGCCACCTCGATAGAAGATGAGGCTCGAAGGTGAGATCACCGGATTCCACGTCACCATCGGTGCTTTGTAGTTTGGATTAGTGGAGTGATCCGGGATCGTGCGTCCATCGTAGTGATCGCCGTTGGAGACGATGGGATAACCATAGTTCGCGCCGCGCTCGATGATGTTCAGTTCATCGCCGCCCTTCGGACCCATTTCATGCACCCACAAGCGCGACTGCGCATCGAACGCGATGCCGAGCGGATTGCGATGACCGAGCGACCAGATCTGCGCGCTCACTCCCGCTTGGTCCGCGAATGGATTGTCGGAGGGCACCGAGCCATCGTCCTTCAGACGAATCACTTTGCCGAGGTTGGCCTGCATGTCCTGCGCGGGCGTGAACTTCTGACGCTCACCCGACGTGATCCACAAATGACCGTCGGGGCCGAAGGCGATGCGATGGCCATAGTGTCCCTGCCCCTCGACCTTCGGCGTCTGGCGCCAGATCACCTCGACCGTGGAGAGTGCGCCGCCGCCTTGCTCATCCAGCGTCAATCGGGCTCGTGCAACAGCGGCGCCTCGTTTGCCGCCCTCGCCCGCTTCCGCGTAGCTGAAATAAACCAGCTGATTCGACTTGAACTCCGGATGCAGCACGACGTCGCCGAAACCGCCCTGGCCGCCATGCGCAACCTTGGGCACGCCCTTGATCTCGCCGGTCCGGCCGCCAATCGTTTGCAGTTTCAACGCGCCTTTTTTCTCGGTCACCAGCAGGCGCCCGTCGGGCAGGAATGTCATGGCCCAGGGCTCGTCGAACTTGGCCACTGGCGTGGCGACGAAC
>JBEVKA010000070.1:0-5923 GCA_040509855.1 Steroidobacter sp. | reverse complement strand
CGTGTCGCTTCTACAATCCGGCGCTGGCGAATTCGATTACCGGCACCGGGCGCGAGATGCTGTTGTGGTCCAAGCAGTGGTTTGAGAACGCGGGCTATACCGTGCTCTATGGCGACACCGACAGCTTGTTCGTGCGCTCGGGCAGCACTGATCCCGAGCAAGCGCGAGTGATGGGTAAGCAGCTGGCCGTGAAGCTCAACCAGGACATCGCTGCATTCATTGGCGATCAGTGGCGCGTCACCAGCCGGCTCGAACTGAAGTTCGAGAAGCTGTATCTGCGATTGTTTCTTCCGCGAGCACGCAACAGCATGCGCGGCGCCAGCAAACGCTACGCGGGTTTACTCAATACAGACGATATCGACGGCGTGCAATTCGTCGGCATGGAAGTGGTACGGCGGGACTGGACTGCGCTCGCCAAGCAAGTTCAACGCGAGCTGTATCATCGATTGTTCACCGATCAGCCGGTTGATGTGTATCTCGCCGATATCGTCGGCCGGGTGCGCGACGGCAAGCTGGACGATGCGCTGGTGTATCGCAAGAACTTACGCAAGGACACCGAGGAATACACAGCGACGACGCCTCCACACGTGGTCGCTGCTCGCAAGTCGACGCAGCCGTTGGGAAGATTGATTAGTTACGTCATCACCACCGCGGGGCCGGAGCCGCTCGACAACGTCCAGCATCCGATCGATCGCGAGCACTACGTGGTAAAGCAGATCAAACCGGTCGCCGAGCCAGTGCTGGCGACGCTCGGGTTGGACTTCGAACAAGTGATCGGCGACAGCCGGCAGATGGACTTGTACGCGCTGCTCGGCGACTAACCGCGAGCCGATCTCGACGCGCTCGCAGCTTTGGCGGCCTTGCGACGCGCGCTGCCGATCAGGTCGAGCACTTCGCTGATGATGTTTTCCATCGCATTGCGCGCCTTCTGCGGTTCGCCGGCTTCGATCGCGTCCAGCACTTTCTTGTGCAGGTTCACGTCGGCTTGGGGCACGCCCTTGACCGAGTTGGTCAGCCGGATGGAGATGCGCAGGGCTGCGCTGATGACGCCTTCGAGCTGAGCATAGAAGCGATTGCCAGTCGCATGCAGGATGGCGACGTGGAACGCGATATCCGACGCCAGTGAATCATCCTCGCCGCGTGCCGAAGCTCGCATCCGTTCAATGGCGTGGCGAATGCGGGCGAGACCTTCCGGCGTAGCGTTGCGGGCCGCGATCATGGCTGCGGTGGGTTCGATGCCCATGCGGACTTCGGTGAACTCCGCCAACAGCTCCAGTGAGAACTTGCGTTCCAGCAGCCAGCGCAAGACGTCGGGATCCAGCAGATTCCAGTGACTCTCCGGTTCGACCCAGGTGCCTTGTCGCGGACGCGCGCTGAGCAGGCCTTTGGCCGTGAGCATCTTGACCGCTTCACGCAGCACCGTGCGGCTGGCGCCGAACTGTTTGCACAACTCCGCTTCGATGGGAAACGGATCGTCATCGCCGTAGGTCTGAGTGACGACCGCGTGACCCAATTCTTCGACGATGGCATAGGTCAGGTTTTGTCCGCTGGGTTTGCGCATGTCGTCAACCTGTGGAGCGAGCCAGTGTCCAGGCTGCAACGATCGCTTTGGCCCGCGCGCCGACATCGGATGCCGACCGACCCGGGGCATAGATCTCCGAACCAAACGCGATGCCATCGACGCCGGCTTCCATCCATTCCGGCATATTGCGTGCGCCGATGCCACCGACCGCGAATACTTTGATTGGAGGCAGCACTGCGCGCAGCGCCTTCAGATGTTGAACGCCATAGGTCGAGGCCGGAAAGAGTTTGAGTGCCGACGCACCCGCGTCCAAGGCGGCGACCGCTTCGGTGGCGGTGGCCAATCCAGGCACGCCGTACGTACCCAACTCGACGCTTCGACGGATCACCGAAGGATTCACATTCGGTGTGACGATGAGCTTGCCGCCGGCTCGCGCGACTGCTTCCGCTTGATCTGGACGTAGCACGGTGCCTGCGCCACAGAGGCAGTCGCTGCTGTATTTATCGGTGAGTCGTTGAATGCTCACCAGCGGCTCGGGCGAATTCAGCGGCACTTCGATGCCACGAATACCAGCGTCGAGCAGTGCCTGGGCGACGTCCAGGATTTCTTCCGGACGAATGCCGCGCAGGATGGCGATCAGGGGCGGCACTTGAATGACCGATGACACGATTCACTCCCGAGTCGATGCAGATTGCGCCAGATTCGATTGCGCCAGGGCCGTGAGCCCGGCGACGGTCAACGCAGTGGCGTCGAGCGCGAACGAGTTGACGCCATGACTGGCCAGCGCCGCACTGTACAACGCCGCCAGCCTGGGAGCACCGATGATCGGCACCGCCACGCTCGTGGCTCGATCGAACAAGGGCAATGCACCCAGTACATCCTGGCCAATGATGAGGCCGGAAAGGAATGCGCTGGCCGCGGTCGGCGACATGCTTTGAATCAGCTGGCGCGAACGCACCTCGAACAACAAGTGCGTGAGCGGTACGTTCGCCAGCTCTTTGCTGCGACGTAGGCCGGCAGCGAAGCCTTCGCGCTCGTCGTTTTCGTTGCCGACTGCGCTGCCGGCCTTGAGCAAGGTACTGCGTTCGGCGAGCAGCGCATAGAGTTCGCCCGACAGGCTGGTTTGAAACGAATGCAGACGGCCGTCCTCGATCGACGTCCATTTGGTGTGCGTGCCGGGCAGCGCAAGAATGTGACGTCCGCGGCCGAGCGACGGTTGAGCTGCGATCGCGCCGAGAATCTGCGTCTCTTCGCCACGCATGACGTCGGGTGCGCCGAGTCGATTGGTGCACGAGACGCCGGCGGCAATTGCCACGTCATGATCGTGCGCACGAAATCTCAACAGCGCATCTCGCAGCCGTTCGATATCCGCAGGGCAGGTCGCATATGGCACTTCCCGCCAGCCATTGCGTGAGCCGACCATTCCCGCCAGCCAGATCGGCAGCGCGCCGTGTTTGCTGGTCCATGGCGCGATGGCGTCGAACAGGGTTTTTTCGGGGCTGGCGCTCAAGCCGCCGATGCCCGGACCGTCGGCTTTATCGAGCACGGTCTTGCCGCGGCACAGATGCAGCCGCAAATGAGTGGTGCCCCAATCCCCTGCGATATGGGTGGCGGCTGAAGTCGAGTGGTCTGGCATGGGAACGGATCCTACCATCGGCGTTTTATATGATTAATATTCTTCGTGTAAAGTCCGCGCCGACGGACGACTAAATGCTCTGAATTATCGGGGTGCAGGGGGACGAATGCAGTTGCGACTCTCATTCGCGGCGCTGGTGCTGCTGTTTGCCTGGGGATCGGGCGCTCACGCCGAAATTCCAGTCGGCTTCTACCTCGGCGGCGATCTATCCTATGTGAACGAAATGGAAGATTGCGGCGTGAAGTACCGCGATCGGGGTAAGGTCTCGGATCCGTTCGCGTTGTTGCAGTCCCGTGGTATGAACCTGGTGCGCGTGCGGTTGTGGAACGACGCGAAGTGGACGCGCTATTCCAATCTCGCCGACGTGAAAAAAACCATCCGTCGTGCACGTCGATCCGGCATGCAGGCGCTGCTGGATTTTCACTATTCGGACGATTGGGCCGATGGCGAGAAGCAGATCATTCCCGCCGCCTGGGCCGGCATCACCGATCCGGATCAGCTGGCGCAGGCACTGTATGATTTCACGTTCCGCACATTGCGTGAGCTGGATCAGGCAGGCCTGATGCCGGAACTGGTGCAGGTCGGCAACGAGACCAACGGCGAGATTCTCAGCACGCTGGAGCGCGCCAAGGAACCGATCAACTGGACTCGCAACGCCAAGTTGTTCAACGCTGGGATTCGCGCGGTGCGCGACGCTGGCGCGCAATCATCGATCAAACCGCGCGTGATGTTGCACATCGCGCAACCAGAAAATGTCGAGCCCTGGTTTGCCGCTGCCAAGGCGGCGGGCGTGATCGACTACGACTTGATCGGCATCAGCTACTACCGACGCTGGTCGACGCAAGATCTCGACGGCCTGGATGCCGTGATCCGACGCATGCGTCAACAGTATTCGGCGGATGTATTGCTCGTCGAAGCCGCCTATCCGTGGACGCTGGACAACGCCGATCAAGCATCGAACCTGCTCGGCACGAGCACATTGATCGCAGATTATCCGGCGACGCAGGAGGGGCAGCGCCGCTATCTCATCGATCTCACGCAGCGTGTGATCGACAACGGCGGTGTGGGCGTCGTGTACTGGGAGCCGGCCTGGGTGTCCAGCAAATGCAAGACGCGCTGGGCGACGGGCTCCGCATGGGACAACGCGACGCTGTTCGATCATCGCGGCGAACTACTCCCCGGCGCGGATTTCTTGAGCTTTCCATACATCTTCGCGGCCAGGGAAATTCGCGAGCAGATCGTTTCGAGCGCGCCAGTCCCAGAGGTTTCCGGCAATTTCAACCTCGGATGGCAGTTCCATCGCTTCGAGCGTGAGAGCGATGTTGTCGCTGCGGACCAGATCCCGGCGCCGCAGTGGGAGCGAGTGAGTTTGCCTCACACCGCGCGCATCGAACCTCGCATCGTGAACGATCAGTGGCAGGGCATCGCCTTATATCGCAAGGAGTTCACTGCCGAGCCTTCCTGGCGCGGCAAGCGCATCTGGTTGCGGTTCGAAGCTGCGATGAACATTGCGCGCGTGAGCGTGAATGGCAAGGAAGTGCAGACGCATCTCGGCGGCTACTTGCCGTTCGTCGTCGACTTGAGCGAGCGCTTGCGCTTCGACGCATCCAACGTCGTCGCCGTGTGGCTCGACAATCGTGACAACGCAACCACCGGTCCCAAGGCCATGCATGTGCTGGATTTCAACATGTACGGTGGTCTGTATCGGGATGCGACGCTGATCGTCAAAGAGCCAGTGCACATCACCGACGAGATGCTGGCGAACCAGCCGGCGGGCGGCGGCGTGTTCGTGACTTATCCCGAAGTGAGCCGTGAGCGCGCGCGAGTGGCGGTTAAAACTCAGGTGCGCAATGAGGGCAGGTCAACTGCGACATTTCGCGTCAAGCAAACATTGTGGCGCGATGGCAAGGAAGTGGTGTCCGCGACCTCACCGCAGTCGACATTGAAGCGCGGCGTTTCGACCGACGTGAATGTCGATCTGCAGGTCGCACAGCCGGAGCTGTGGTCGCCTCATTCGCCGGCGTTGTACGACCTGGATACCTCGGTAGAAGTCGACGGCAAGACCATCGATCAACGCCGCACGCGCATCGGCATCCGGCGCATCGAATTCGACGGCGCGAAGTTCAAGATCAATGGCGAACAGATGTTTCTACGCGGCGTGAATCGGCACCAGGAATATCCATACGTGGGCTACGCCATCTCGCGGGCGGCGGACTATCGCGACGCTCGCCGCATCAAGGAAGCGGGATTCGACCTCGTTCGTCTATCACATTATCCCCACTCGCCATATTTCATGGCTGCCGCGGACGAACTGGGCCTGGTGTTGCTCAACTCCGTACTAGGCTGGCAGTTCTATAGTCCGGACCCGCGCTTCGAGGCGCAGGTCGTGCAGACCTGCCGCGATCTGGTTCGCCGCGACCGCAATCATCCGAGCGCAATGTTATGGGAGTGCTCGCTGAACGAGTCGCAGATGCCCAAGACACTCGTGCAGAAATTCCATCGCGCGGTTCATGAGGAATATCCCGGCGATCAGGCGTTCTCGGCCGGCTGGCAAAACGACGGCTACGATATTTACATTCAAGCGCGCCAGCATCGCGTTCAACACTACGAGCCGCCCGATCGGCCTTATCTGGTTTCCGAGTATGGCGATTGGGAATATTACGCGCTGAATGCCGGCTTCAATCAGCAGGCCTGGGCGAATCTGCAGCCCGACGCGAGAACCAGCCGCCAGTTGTTGAGCTCTGGAGAGGCGCGGCTATTGCAGC
>JBEVKA010000069.1:0-7601 GCA_040509855.1 Steroidobacter sp. | reverse complement strand
CCTGCTGCAGCAGGAGCTGTCGCGCTCGACGCCGGATGCCATCAATCCTTTCGGCGGCCCGAACGCGAACACCCAGGCGCAATGGGATCGCGTGCGATTGCCGACGACCAACGTCGGTTCGACCGACCTCACGACCGCCGACTTCCGTATGTCCAACCCGAGCGCGTTCGAGCTATGGGCCGGCCCGGTCGGCTTCGCGGTCGGCGGCGAGTGGCGTGGCGAAGGTTACAAGGAAGATCGCGATCCGCGGCTCGACGGCACCATTATTTTCTCCACCGACAATGTCTCCGGCATCTCGGACGTGGTTGGCGTAAGCCCGACTCGCGATTCCTCAGCCTATCGCAATGTTTATTCGCTGTTCGCCGAAACCCTGGTGCCGTTGCACCGGGGCGAGGGCACGTGGGTGAACGATGTCACGTTGCAGGTCGCGGCGCGCGGCGAATATTTCGAGGATCTCAGCGAAGGCGCGGTGAAGCCGAAGATCGCGCTGTCGTGGTTTCCGGTGGAGTTCCTGAACCTGCGTGCTGCTTACAGCCAGGGTTTCCGCGTGCCGAACCTGGTGCAACTGAATCGTGGCGACGTGTCGCGTCTGGATCTTGGCAATGAAGATTTCCTGCGCGCCGACGTCACCGGCGATCCGGTGTCGAATGGCGACGCGTACATGGCGTCGGTGCGCCAGTCCAATCCCAACTTGGAGAACGAGGATACCGAGACCATCGTCGCGGGCGTGAGCTTGCAGCTGGGTCGCGTGATCGACGTCGCGTGGCTGGACGACCTGCGCATCAACGTCGACTATTGGCGCTTCGAGCAGGAAGATGTGATCGGCGCGTTCGGTGTGCAGGAGGCACTGGCGCTGGATTTTCTGTTGCGCCGTCAGGGTGGTTTCAATCCGAACGTGGTGCGCGCGGCGCCGACAGCTGATGACATCGCCGCCTTCGCGGCCTGGAACGCGGCCAACCCGAACGCTCAGCGCGTGGCTGCGGGTCAGGTGGTGTTCGTGAACGATCCGTATATCAATCTCGACAGCCAGGTGGCCGACGGTTTCGACTTCGGCATCGCCGCCGGCTTCGATGCGGGCGGCGCGGGCAAGTTCGATCTCGAACTCGAAGCGATGTATTTGCAGACGCTGGATGTGATTCGTAACGACTTGCTCGCCGCGGTGGCGGCGGATCCGGTGTTCGCCGGCCAGTTCACCGAGTTGCAAGTGGATCGAGTCGCGCTCGACGGCAATCCACGTTGGCGCGGTTCGGCGACGATGACGTGGCGCAAGGGGTCGTATGGTGCGGGTTTGTCGGCGCGCTATGTGTCCAAGTTCCTCGACCCGGATGCGGACATCGATGCGAATGGCGACGGTGCGCCGGAGTATTGGAAGGTGCAGGAGGACTGGCGCGTGAATCTGTACGCCGAGTATCGTTTCGAGATTCCGACGCTCGATCGGTTGAGCCTGCGGCTCGGTGCCAACAACGTGCTGGACGAAGCGCCGCCGCTGGTGGATGAGTCGCTGGGTTATCGGCCGGACTATCATTCGCTCAAGGGTCGTGAGTTCTACGTGCAGTTGCGGGCCTCGTTCTAATGGAGTCGTGGCGCATGAATCGTTCGTCTCTCTTCGGTTGGATTCTGTGCGCCCTGCCGCTATTGGGTTGCGCTTCGCCATCGTCGGCGGAGCGCAAACCGCCGTTGGTGGCGAAGAGCGAACCTTCCATTCCGGGCGCGAAACGTCTTGTGTTCGATCGATGGAGCGGGCCTGCGCTGCCGGTCTGGTACCTGCGACCCGAGGGCACGCCGGCGGACGCGCCGGTCGTGTTCGTCATGCACGGCGTGAAGCGCGATGCGGATCGATATCTCGACGAATGGGTTGCCACGGCGACCCAACACCGTTTCATCGTGGTCGTGCCCGAGTTCACGTCGAAGGCGTTCCCTGGAGCGAATGGTTATAACTTCGGCGGCGTGTTCGGCGAGGACGGCGCCGAGCGGCCGCGATCGCAGTGGAGCTATTCGGCGATCGAGCCAATCTTCGACGCCGTGCGCGAGGTCGAGAAATTGACGTCGACTCAATACTGGCTGTTCGGTCACTCGGCTGGCGCGCAGTTCGTGCATCGGTACGCGATGTTGGGTCTGGGTCAGCGAATGCACGCCGCGATCTCGGCGAACGCCGGCTCTTACATGTTCGCGACTGAAGCAGTGCGTTGGCCATTCGGCGTCGCTGGCGCGCCCAAGGATCAATTCGACTTGGCGCGAGCGTTCTCGTCGCCGCTGGTGTTGTTATTGGGTAGTGCGGACAACGATCCCGCTCATTCCAGCTTGCCGCATCAGCCAGAAGCCGATGCACAAGGTGCGCATCGATTCGCTCGCGGGCAGAACTTTTACGCTCAGGCGCGCGACGCGGCGTCGAAAGCCAGGCTGAAATTCCAATGGTCCTGCGTGGTCGCGCCCGGTGTCGCGCACGAGAACGGCAAGATGGCCGAGTTCGCCGCCACGATCATCGAGTCACCCGCGTCGGTGAAGCCGGGAGCGGATTGCGCCGCTCCCTGAGCTCATTTCTTTTGCTTGGCCTTCACCATCACCACCAGGAACTTGGCGCGCTCGGTCTTGCTGGCGTTGGCGGAGACCAGGTGAACGTCGTCGGGGTTTTCATAGAACGTCTGGCCGGGCTTCAATGTCACCAGTCCCTGGCCATCGACCTGCATGTTCAGCGTGCCTTCGAGCACGTACACGAGCACTTGCCCGTCATGGCGATGTTTGGCGGACGAGGCGCCGGGAGCGTACTCGACCGTGAGCATGGTGATTTCCTGATCGGGGCGAACCACCAGCTCCTTGGTGAGCAGGGTCGACACGGTGGTGTCGCTGGCGTGAGCGCCGCAGGCGATCGACAACAGCGCGAGTGCTAACAAAGATTTCAGGCGCAAGTGACAGCCCTCGAAGAGAGTTTGAGCGCGCAGATTACATCGAGCACTGGAGCAGGGTGGAGCCAGATTCCGCGCTTTCGGTAGGGCCAGTTATCGAGTTCTGACTTTCGCTGATGCCAGCGCGCGGCGGAATCCTTTGAACGCTGCCGCGATCTCATTCGTTTCCACGACGCCATAGCCCACCGTCAACGCCTGATGTTTCAGCGGCGTGCGCGAATAGGCCATGGTCGATTGAGTTCCTGGCAGATGCTCCTGGGCCAATGAGATGACGGTCGACGCAAGCCCGGGATCGACAATTCGCGCGGCGAGATGCAGTCCGGCCTCGGAAGGAATGGGTTGCAGCCAGCTGTCCAGTCGCGCGAGCTCTTCGAGGAGCGTTGACCAGCGCGCGGCGTAGACTTTGTTCATGCGCTGAACGTAGCGGGCGAGATGGCCGTCGTGAATGAACGCGGCGAGCAACGATTGAGTGGTCGCGTCACTGTGCGCGTCCGAGGCATATTTGATGTTGATGAGCCCATCGCAGGCCCACGGCGGCGCGACGATGAATCCCTTGCGCAGCGCTGGAAACAGGCTCTTGGAGAACGTGCCCACATAGAACACCGAGCCATCGCGATCCATCATCTGTAACGCGTCCAATGGACGGCCGCCGTAGCGGAACTCGCCGTCGTAGTCGTCCTCGATCACGACAGCGCCGCGTCGACGCGCGAAGTCGAGCAACTCGGTGCGACGCTGTAGCGACAGCACTGCACCGGTCGGCGACTGATGAGAAGGCGTCACGCTCACGACGTTCACGTCATCCGGCAGATCGGCAACGCGCATGCCTTCATCATCCAATCCGATCGGCACCAGCTCTGCGCCCGCCGCGAGGAATGCAGAGCGCAGCGGCGGATATCCGGGATTCTCCACCGCGACCTTGGTGCGCCCTGGCACGACCAGCAAACGCGCGAGCATATCGAACGCCTGTTGCGCACCGGAGGTGACGATCACATCGTCAGCGGTGCAGGCCACCGCACGTGCGAACGCGACGTGATGCGCGATGGCCGCACGTAATTCGGGAACGCCTTCAGAGGGCGAATACGTGAACGGGCGCTTCGCAAAGGAGCGCAGCGAGCGTGCTGAGAGTCGTCGCCACGTGTCATGCGGGAAGAAACGATATTCGGGCGTGCCGAGTCGGAAACTACGCTCGGGCAGCTTTCGCCGGGTTTCACGCTTGAGCGCGGGCGTGAGCCACAGCGGATTCATGCGGGGATTGGCGATCACGGCTGCCGACGAGCGACGCACCGGCCGCGATCGACGAGCAGTGACATCGGCCACGACGGCTTTCGCTCCCGCTCGCGGGATGACGTAACCCTCGGCGATCAACAAATCATAAGCCGCCAGCACTGTGTTGCGGGCCACACCCAATCCGGTCGCGACTTGTCGCGTGGCCGGCAGCTTGGTGCCCGGCGCGACGCGCCCGTCGAGGATCGCGCTTCGCAATTGTTGATACAGCGACTGCTTGACGGTGCCCTGACCGCGAGTCGGCAGCACCACGTCGAATGAAAATACTGGCTTCATGGATTCTGGCGAAACTGGCTCTATCGTGGGACTAGATTACGACTAGCCTTGGCATCCATTCCAGAGGCGCGTCGCCTCGACGGAGGGGCCATGCCTTGTTATATCTGTGAGACGTGCGGTACCCAGCACGCGGACACGCCCGAACCGCCGAGTCACTGCTCGATCTGCGAAGACGATCGCCAATATGTCGGCTTGCTGGGCCAGACGTGGACTACGCATGCAGAGCTGGGCCGCCGTTACCGACTGCGCATCGAAAACGACGACGGCATGCTGGGCGTCGGTGTCCACGGCGAGTTTGCGATCCCTCAGCGAGCGTTGCTGTTGCCGACGCGCGCAGGAAACATCTTGTGGGAATGCGTCAGCCTGGTCACGGACGAAGCCGTCACCGAGCTGAAGGCGCGCGGCGGCGTGGACCAGATCATCATTTCCCATCCGCATTTCTATTCCGCGATGGTGGAATGGAGCGAGGCTTTCGGCGGCGTGCCGATTCTGTTGCACGAGGCGGATCGCGAGTGGATCCGCCGTTCGTCGCCTCGCGTGCGTTTCTGGAGCGGCGACTTTCATTCGCTGTCCGATGACGTATCACTCATTCGCTGCGGCGGCCATTTCACCGGCAGCACGGCGCTGCATTGGCGGCGCACGCAGCGTCGCTCGCTGTTGTTTCCTGGCGATGCGTTGCAAGTCGCATCGGACCGGCGCCACGTCGCCTTCATGTACAGCTATCCCAACTATGTGCCGATGAAAACCAGCGAAGTGCGCGCCATGCGCGAACGCCTGGCCGAGTACGACTTCGAGGATGTCTACGGATTCACTTGGGCGCGCAACATCATCGGCAACGGACGCGCCGCGGTCGACGCATCGTTCGATCGGCACTTGCGAATGGTGGCAACATGAGAAGCGAGGGATTCATGAGAAACTGGTTCGAGCGATCGGTGATGGTGACAGCACTGTTCGGCGCGATGCTGGCGCACGCCGCTGAACCGAAGCTGCCGGTGTCCATGCGCAAGGTCGTACTGGAACCTGCGGACAGCGGCTATCGCTGGAAAGTCACCGAGGTGCCGTTACCGGTCCCGAGCGATCATCAAGTCCTGGTTCGCATGCATGCCATCGGCTTGAACCATGGTGAGGTGAGTGGACTCAAGCCGCGGGGTGCGGATCGAACAGGGCATGTTCCGGCCTCCGATGGCGCGGGCGAAGTGGTTGCTGTCGGTAAACTGGTGAAGGATGTTCGCGTCGGCACGCGCGTGGTTGCGATGTACTTCGCGAATTGGGCGGATGGTCCATACGCTCGAACCATGCTGGAGGGCTCGCATGGATGGAAGGCGGATGGTTTGCTCGCTGATTACGTCGTGCTTTCACCCGCAGCTGTCGCGCCGATTCCTGAAGGTTGGACCTATGAGCAGGCAGCGACGCTGCCAACGGCAGGTTTGACCGCATGGAACGCCATCACTCGCCTTGGTGGAGTGACCCAGGGCGATGTGGTCCTCGTGCAGGGAACGGGCGGTGTCTCGACATTTGCTTTGCAGTTCGCCGTCGCGTCGGGGGCGCGCGTGATCGTCACGAGCAGCTCGGATGAAAAGTTACAGCGTGCCAAGGCGCTCGGCGCCGAAGCCGGCATCAATTACAAACTCACGCCCGGCTGGTCGGATAAAGTTCTGCAGTTGACCGAGGGGCATGGCGCGGATGTGATCGTCGACATTGGCGGCAAGAGCACGCTGGAAGAATCGACCAAGAGTCTCGCGGATGAAGGCAGGCTCGCCATCGTCGGCGGCATGACCGGCTACGACGGCAGCATTTCCGCGTGGGGTTTGCTGGAAAAATCGGCGCAGACGCATGGTGTGTTCGTCGGCTCGCGGGCCGAGTACATGCAGATGCGCGAGTTCATGACCAGGCGCCAGCTGCGTCCGGTCATCGAGCGCGTGTATCCGTTCGCGCAGTATCCGGAAGCGATGGAGCTGCTGGCGTCGGGCAACTTCGTCGGCAAGATCGTGCTGCGCATGTAGCGCCCGACGCGTTACAGTACCCATGGAGCAGGCGACTTCCATGGGTTATGCGGACTTCGATTCTTACGATTGTATGTTTGGTCATGAGTGTCGCGGCTTCGGCCGCGACCTGGACGGCCGACAACGGTGACGGCACGTTCAGCAATCCGCTGTTCTACGATGAGTTCTCCGACCCGGACCTGATCCGCGTCGGCGACGATTTCTATTTGACCGGCACCACCATGCACAGCATGCCGGGTCTGCCGGTGCTGCACTCCAAGGACCTGGTCAACTGGACGTTCCTTTCCTACGCGAGCGAGCAGCTGGACCTGGGGCCGGCGTTTCGGCTCGAGGACGGTCAGGCTGTCTATGGCCAGGGTATCTGGGCGCCGTCGTTCCGCTATCACGACGGGACGTTTCATATCTTCACCAACGTCAACGGCCACACCACCCAGCATTATTCGGCGCGTGATCCGCGTGGTCCGTGGAAGCACGAGAGCATGCGCCGCGCGCTCTACGACCTGTCGGTGCTGTTCGATGACGACGGCAAGATCTACGCGGTGTTCGGTTATCAGGAGATCCGCCTGGCCGAGCTCAACCAGGAGCTTACCGACATCGTTCCCGGCACGGAACGCGTGATTGTTTCCAAAGGCGCGGGCATGGGCGAAGGTCTGCACTTCTACAAGTTCGACGACAAGTATTTCATCATCAGCGCCGAGTGGGATGGCATGCGAATGCCCGCCGCGCGTGCGGATTCCGTCACGGGTCCCTGGGAAGTGAATCGTGCGATCAGCGTCGATGAAGACTTCGGACTGGTGAAAGGTTATCGAGCCAACGGCAAGCAACCGCCGTTTGAAATCGTGCCGCCGGATCCGAAGCTGCGCGGCTGGGGTTCGCTACATCAGGGCGGCATCGTGCAAACGCCTGCTGGTGAGTGGTGGGGCTTCTCCATGTACGACGCCAACTCCATCGGTCGGTTGACCGGCCTGTCGCCGATCACCTGGAAAGAGGGCTGGCCGTATTTTGGTTTGCCCGGCAATCTGACTCGCACACCGCGCATCTGGATCAAGCCCAAGACGAACGCGAGCACAACAACGCCTCACGCTCCTTACGAACGCAGTGATGATTTCTCCGCGGAGAAGTTGCAGCCGGTGTG
>JBEVKA010000068.1:0-6380 GCA_040509855.1 Steroidobacter sp. | reverse complement strand
AACTGATTGGCATCGTATTCGGCGGTACGTTGACGTCGAGCATGCGGCGCGTATACGACGTCGGCACTGGAACTGAGATCTGGTCAGGCGCCGCTTCGCCGGACTTGCGCAGCGCCTTGGAGATCGTTCCCCGACTCTCGCCGATCGACGGCATCATCGCGGCGTCGGATACGGCGGCGCGCGTCGCCAGCACGGCCACGCACCTCTACGACAATGGCACTCTATATACGGCAGTATCCGGCTGGGCGCTCGGTTGGCTCGATGAGAATCGCCTGCTGTTGAACAGATATACCCCCGTCGGGGCCGGCAGCCAGGTCAGCTATTCGGGCGCCGTGGTCGTGAATGCGAGCGGTCAGCAGGTGCAATCGCCCCCGCTTCCCGAACTGTTCAATGTGCAGAGCGCAGGTGTGGACACTGTCTACTCGCGTGACTCGAATAAAATCTTTTCGTTGAGCAGCGGCGCGTCGGTGTGGAGCAGTGTCAGTCCAACCACAGGCAAAGGCGGCGTCACTCAGGCGCACGTTGTCTTCGGCTCCGGCAACACGGTGCGCATCGAGCCGTTGTAATCTCCTGGCGAGGCTCACTCCGCCGGCGGCGGCAATGTGCTGAGCGGCGTCTTGGCCTCTTTCTCCAACCAGGCCATCACTCCGGCCACCATCGGATCATTCAACCTTCGGGGCAAACATACGGCGTAGATCGCAAACTCCGACGGCACCTCATTCTCAAACACTTTCACGAGCCGCCCGGCCGCCAGCTCATGCGCGGCGAATACTTCCGAGGCAATGGCAATACCCTGCCCAGCAAGCGCCGCTTGCAGCATCGAGTTGCGGTCACCGCAGATGATTCCCTTGCGTGCATCGATGCCTTTGGCGCCGACGGCGTCGAGCCACCGTGTCCACGAACGATACGAGTCGTCGTGTAGCAAGGTGAAGTGACGTAGATCAGTGATGACCTTCAACGGCGGGCCGCCGCCCTTCAACAACGAAGGCGCCGCCACCACGATCTCGCGCAGCTTGAATAGCGGCACGATGTGTAACCCAGGATAGTTGCCGCCGCCGAACCGAATCCCGATATCGACATCCTCACGTGCGAAGTCCACCAGCTGTGCGGTGGTGATGACCTGCAGGTCTACATCAGGAAACAACATCGAGAACGCCCGCACTCGGGGCATCAACCAACGCGCGTTGAAAGAAGAGAACGTCGAGATGGTGAGTTTGCGTCGAATGGTCGGCGTGGAAACGTCCTCCAGCGCCGCCGCCAGACGATCGAACGCGGCTCGCGTGCCTTCCGCAAGCAACGCTCCTTGAGCCGTCAATCGCAAACCCCGCGGCAAACGTTCGAACAACTTCACGCCCAGCCGCTCTTCGAGTTGCTTCACCTGCCGGCTGACCGCCGCGTGCGTGACGTTCATTTCCTCGGCGGCAGCGCTGAGATTGAGGTTGCGGGCGGCGACGTCGAAGGCCCGTAGCGGGCCGACCGGGATGCGCTTCATGGGGTGTCGCGAGGATGGCTGAGCTGTGACTTCAGATCATAGATCCGGGGCACAAACTATCGCTTTTCGGCCCGGAGCGCCAGATCTACTCTACTCGCCCATTACCGAGATGCATATCTCAAAGGAGCCGGGCATGGACGAGTACCTGTTCATCACCATGGCTAAATTGAAGGCCGACCGCCTGCGATTGGAGCGCGAGCAGCGCGCCCAATCGCCTGCGCAGGACGAGCCCGGCGCGGAGCCGGTGGACACACACAAACGCTCGGCGCGCACCAGCTGGTTTTCGCGCGAGCCTGAATGGAGCAAGCAGTCATGACGCAAGTATTGCTGACATTGGCGGCATCGCTGGTAATCAACCTCGCCGTCCTCGGCTTGCTGAAGCTGGGCCTGCGCGACGGTCGCAAAGGCCAACGCAGCAGTTGGGGCAACCACCAACCGTGTTAGCGCGGCCACGTGCGCGCCATCGATCAGCTCACGACTCTGGCCATGCCGGCCACGAGCCGACCGAGCTTTTCGATGGCGCGTTCGATCGTCGGTCCCCACAGCATGCCGCAGCTGATGCGAACGTAGTTGCGGTAGTCGGCCTTGGCGGAGAACACCAGGCCGGGTGCGATGCCGATGCGGCTGGCGAGCGCGGTACGAAACAATTCGACGCCATCGACACCCGCGGGCAACTCGACCCACAGCACGATGCCGCCCGATGGGCGAGCGACGCGCGTGCCATTCGGAAAGTAACGAACGATCGCGTCGACCACGCTCTGCGAGTTCGCAGCCAACGTAGTGCGCACGCGACGCAAGTATCTGTCGTAGCCGCCGCTCGCGTAGTAGCGCGCGAGCACCAACTGTTGCAGCGTCGGCGACGAGACGGACGAGAAGAACTTGGCGCGGGCGATTTCGGAATGAAACGTCGGCGTCACCGCCCAGCCGATGCGATAGCCCAGTGCGATGGTCTTCGACACCGAGCCGCACGAGATCACCATGCCGGACTCGTCATAAGCGCGCAGCGACGATGGGCGCACGTTGCCATAGTGCAAGTCGCCGTAGATGTCGTCCTCGATGATGGGTACTTCGACGGCGTTGAGAATCGAAACGATCTCGCGCTTGGCGTCGTCCGGCGTGACGCTGCCGGTGGGATTGTTGAAGTTGGGCATCAACACCGCCGCAGCCAGGCGCGTGCTGCGTGCGATGTTTCTAACCGCATCCACGTCGATGCCGTTCACCGTGTGATTCGGCGCCTCGACCACTTTCCATCCCAGGTACTCGATCACCTGCAGCAGGCCGAAGTACGTCGGCGACTCTACCAGCACCGTGTCGCCAGCCTTGCACAACACCTGCAGCGACATGGTGATCGCATCCATCGCGCCGCTGGTAATGACAACATGCGAAGGATCGGCTGGCGCACCGCCGAAAGTCATACGCTTGGCGATCTGACGGCGGAGTTCTTCATCACCCGGCGGCAGCAAACATTCGCCGGCATGTGCCGGACGATCGCGCAGCACTTCGCGAATCAGGTTGTTCAGCCGCTGATTCGGATACAGCGAAGGCGAAGTGAACGCGCCGTTGAGCTGCAGAATGTCCGGGCGAGCGAGTGCTTCACGACAGGTGTCCAATGTTTCGGTGGCGATCGACACTGGACGACGCGAGCGACTGACTTTGGGTCGCGGCGCCGGCACGCTGGCTCGCAATGGCGGGCGCACGTAGAAGCCGGATTGCGGCCGCGCCTCGATCAAACCGATGTTTTCGAGGTGCAGGTACGCCTGCACCACGGTGGAAATGCTCACCTTGGCGGTGCGGCTCATCGAACGCACCGAAGGAATGCGTTCATTTCCACGCAGCGTGCCGTTGGCAATCTGCGCTTCGACCATGCGCGCGACGCGTTCGTAGAGCAGCGGTTCTTCGGTCGACATCGCCAGACCTCGATGGGCCAAAAACTGTATTGGTCGTGAGTCAGTCTACCTGAATCTGTACTGCTTGCCACTGCGCGCTTACAGTGCGCATGTTCCCAAAGGATTCCCCATGACTTCCTCAGCCAGCACCGTGACGCGGTTGTCCGCGGGCATGATTGCCGCCTTCGCCGCCATTTATTTCTTCTGGGGCACGACGTACCTCGGCATCGCGCTCGCCATCGAAACGATTCCGCCGTTCATCACCGGCGGTACGCGGTTTCTGATCTCGGGACTGATGATGTTCGTGTGGCTGCGTTGGCGTGATCCGCGGCCGTTCGCGGATGTGAATTTGCCGATGGCCGCTCTTACGGGTGTGTTGCTGACAGGCGTGGGCAACGGGCTCGTGACCTGGTCTCAGCAAGGCGTTCCCTCCGGCATCGCCGCGCTGATCGTGACTGCCGTGCCGGTGATGGTGTTGTTGCTGGATTGGGCATTCTTCAGCAAGCGCGCGCCGTCACGGCCGGCGTTGATCGGGACCGCGATCGCGTTCTCTGGCGTGGTCGCGATCGTGACCCATACGCGCTCGCTGTCGGGCGAAGCGCAGCCCTTGTTCATCCTCGCGTTGATCGTTTCCACCATCGGCTGGAGCTCGGGCACGCTCATCCAGAAGCGTGTGGCCAAGCCGGGCACGGTGTTGAGCTTCACCTGCGCGCAGATGATCTTCGGTGGTTTGTTTCAGTTGCTACTGTCGGTGCCGGACGGCGAGTGGAGTCATTTCGACGTCACTGCGGTGACGTGGGTATCGCTGCTGGCGCTGGCTCATCTGATCGTGTTCGGCAGCATCATCAGCCTCAATTGTTACTTGTGGCTGCTGACGCGCGTGTCCGCATCCAAGGCTGCGACGTATGCGCTCGTCAACCCAGTCGTCGCGCTGTTCCTGGGCGCGTTGGTGTTGAACGAACGTCTCACGACGTTAGTGTTGATTGCCGCCGGGCTGGTGCTCGTCGGCGTCAGCCTGGTGTTGTTCCAGGATGCGAGCTGGCTCAAGAACCTGCGTCGTCGTGAGCCTACTCAGGCCGAGGCGGTTGCCGCGAGCAGCCGCTCGCGGTGAATGAGATAGAGGCCGCTGGCGATGATGATGGTGGCGCCGATGAGCATGCGTGAGTTCGGCACCGTCATCCACAGCAGCCAGTCGAACAACATGCCCCAAGCGAGCGCCGTGTATTCGAGCGGCGCGACGACAGAAGGCGCGGCCAGTCGGAAGGCTTCGGTGAGGAAATGCTGGCCGAGCGCACCGCTGAGCCCGGCCATCGCAATCCATCCCCAGTGATCCCATCGCACCGGCACCCAGCCGACGATGGACAGCACACCCGCAAACAACGCGGTGAGTGTCAGCGCCCAGAACAGTGTCGCGGCGCTCGTCTCCGAAGGAGAGAGCACGCGAATCAGCAGCACGCCCAAGGCGTAGGAGACTGCTGCCGCGATGGCGGCGAGACTGCCGACGATCGCTGCGCCACTGAGCGCGACGCTTTCGCTACCCGGGCGCACGACGACGATGACGCCGAGTATGCCGATGACGATGGCCATCCAGCGATGCCAACCGACGCGCTCGCCAAAGAACGGCACCGATAGCGCGGTAATCATCAGCGGCGCGGACATGAAGATCGTGTAAGCGTTCGCAAGCGACAGGCGGCCCACGGAGTAGACGAAAAAATACAGCGTCGAGACCTGGAGCACTCCGCGCAGCAGATGCAGGCGCCAGCGATTGGGGATCAGATCCTTCCAGCGCCCGAACCACGCGGTCACGATCAAGATGAAAGGCAGTGACGCGGCTCCGCGAATGAATGTCACCTGCATGGCGGGATAGGTTTCGGCCAGCCGCTTCATGCATACGTCCAGCACGCTGAAGGTTGCGACCGCGGCCAGCATCGAAAAAATGCCACGCAGATTATTTGTTTGCATCCGCCATGCTAACGCGCAGCGCAAGGCGCGGCTAGAATGCAGCACTCTTTGCTACGTCGAGTCGCAGCCATGCACCACGCTTTCATCTGCGATGCCATTCGCACTCCCATCGCTCGCTACGGTGGAGCGCTCGCCCACGTTCGCACCGACGATCTTGGTGCAATTGTCATCAAGGCGTTGATGGAGCGAAATCGCACCGTCGATTGGGCGGCGGTGGACGACGTTTATTTCGGTTGCGCCAATCAAGCCGGCGAAGACAATCGCAACGTCGCGCGAATGGCGGCGTTGTTGGCCGGCTTACCCGACTCAGCGCCCGGCGCAACGATCAATCGATTGTGTGGCTCTGGACTGGATGCTGTGAATCTCGCGGCTCGCGCGATTCGTTCTGGCGAGGCGGCGTTGGTGATCGCGGGCGGCGTTGAGAGCATGACGCGTGCACCATTCGTCATGGCTAAAGCGGACAGTGCGTTCTCACGCACGGCCAGGATCGAAGACACAACCATCGGCTGGCGTTTCGTCAATCCGTTGATGAAAGCTAAATACGGCGTCGACTCCATGCCGGAGACGGCGGAAAACGTCGCTGCGGAATTCGGCGTTGCCCGCGCCGATCAGGATGCGTTCGCTTTGCGTAGCCAGCAGCGTTATGCGCGAGCCTTCGCGGCGAAGTTCTTCGAGGCGGAAATCACGCCGGTGGAGTTGCCGCAGAAAAAAGGTGAGCCGATCAAGTTCGCCGCCGATGAGCATCCACGCGAGACGAGCTTGGATGCGTTGGCGAAGTTGAAAGGCGTCGTCAAACCCGATGGCACCGTCACGGCCGGCAACGCATCTGGCGTGAACGACGGTAGCTGCGCGCTGTTGCTCGCCAGCGAAGACGCAGTCGCGAAGTACGGTTTAAAGGCCCGCGCGCGCGTGATTGCGACCGCAACCGCTGGCGTGCCCCCACGCATCATGGGCGTCGGCCCCGTGCCGGCGACTCGAAAAGTGCTATCGCTGGCGAAACTGCAGATCGGTCAGATGGATGTGATCGAGCTCAACGAAGC
>JBEVKA010000067.1:0-9028 GCA_040509855.1 Steroidobacter sp. | reverse complement strand
ACTCCACGACCGTGCCGATGCGCTTGCCGGCCGCGTCGTTGACCGGGTTCGCGATGATGCGCAGGCTGCGACCGCCGACCTTCAAGGTCGACGTGAACGTCTTCGACAGGCCCGCGAGCAGGCCGCGCTGATGTGCCGGGTTCTTGTGGAAGATATCAATGTTGGTGCCGATCAGGCGGCTGACGTCGAAGCGTGGCAGATCCTTGCGGATGTCGCTCTCGGCGTTCTTCAGCATCGATTCCAGCGTGCGATTCAAATAGATGATGTTGAGATCATTGTCGGCGACCATCACGTTCGCGCCGACGTTGTCGAGCGCCTGGCGCAAACGTAGGCTCTCGGCGGCCGAGCGCGCATCGGACTCGATGCGATCGCGCAGCTGGGTCTGCATCTTCGACAGTGTGGTCAGCAGCTGACCGGTTTCATCTTCGCTAGTCGCGGTGATCTCGCCCGTGAGATCGCCGGAGGCAATGCGATTGGCCGCATCACCAGCGACTGCGAGCGGACGCGTCACCGAACGTGTCACCCACAGGGCGGCAACGAACGCGAGCACGGCGGCCAGAGCGGAGAAGATCAGCACCAGCATGCGACCGCCGCCATGAACTTGCTCGGCGCGCGTGTTGGCCGCCTTCATTTCCTCTTCTTCGTACTTGACCAGCGCTTCGACGGCGTCGTCATAAGCTTTCTGGTCACGGAACATCTCGCCATGCATGAGCTCCAGCGCCGCTTCGCGACGGCCGGCAGCGACGAGATCGACGAACTGACCTTGCGCGCCGAAGTAGCCGCGAGCCGCATCGAGCACCGCCGCGAGGCGGGTCTTGCCTTCGTCGGTCGCTACGACACGCGTCAGCTCATCGCTGACCTTGCGGGTCGCGGTCTGAACTGTATCGAGTCGCTCACGCGCGGCGCGCAGCTCCGTCGGCGATGAATCGATGACCATGTCGCGCAGGACGATGCGCATGGCACTGATGTCCCGGCGCAACTCCATCGCCAGCATCGCCTTGGGATACTTGTCTTCCATGATGACGCTGACCGAATGATCGAGCGCGCCGAGGCGCTGGATCGAGACGAACGCGGTGATCGCCAGCAACGCCACCACCAGGCCGAAGCCGACGCCGAGGCGCGTACCTACTTTGAGATTGCCCAACATGATCTTCTCCTAACTCGAAATCCAATCCATCAAATACGATTGCTAATAAACATCGGCGCGCTCACGCCGCCGCCTGATCCGGCGGCGCCTGGCACTGGGCGATGAGCGCCGGCGCGTCGATAATCAAAGCAATGCCGCCGTCGGCCAGAATGGTTGAACCGCCCAGACCGCGAACGTGTTGAAACACTCGCGCCAGCGGCTTGATGACCGTCTGATGCTCGCCCAACAAATCGTCCACCACGAAGCCCGCACGCAAGTTGCCGCAGCGGACGACGACTATGCTCTCGCGCCGACCCGCTTTGCCGCTGACACCAAAGTGCTCGCGCAAGCGCACGAACGGCAACACCTCACCGCGCAAATCGATATATCGATGTCCGCTCTCGAGCATCGCGCCGGCGAAATTCGACTCGACGCACTCCTCGACCATCTCCAGCGGAATGACGAACGACGAACTGCCGACGCGCACCAGGAAGCCTTCGATGATCGCGAGCGTCAGCGGCAAGCGAATGCGCACGGTCGTGCCCGTGCCTTCCTTGCTCTCGATATCGACGGTGCCTCGCAGTGCCATCACATTGCGCTTCACGACATCCATGCCCACGCCGCGGCCGGACAGATTCGTGACCGCATCCGCGGTCGAGAAGCCGGGCTCGAAGATCAGCGCGAACACTTGTTTGTCGGTGAGCTGCTGGCCGGACGCGACCAGGCCGCGCTCCAGCGCCTTGTTGAGAATCTTTTCCCGACGCAGACCGCCGCCATCATCGGACACCTCGATCACCACCGAGCCCGAGTCGTGATATGCGTTCAAGCGCACCACGCCGTGCGCCGGCTTGCCTCGCGCCAGTCGCGTGTCGCTCGATTCGATGCCGTGGTCCATCGCGTTGCGCACCAGGTGCGTCAACGGATCGGTGATCTTCTCGATCAGGGTCTTGTCCAGCTCGGTCTCGGCGCCGCTGGTTTCCAGACGAATGTCCTTGCCCAGCTCGCGCGATACATCGCGCACGACACGCGCGAAGCGCGCAAACGTGCCGCCGATTTGCATCATGCGCAGCTGCAATGTTTGATCGCGCACTTCCTCGACCAGGCGCGCCAGGCGCTGCGAGGATTCGTGCAGCTCGCCAAGATTCGCGCGCTGGGCGAGCAGATTGGTGGCGGCGCCGGCAATCACCAGCTCGCCGACCAGATTGATTAATGTTTCCAGTTTATCCGCGTCGACGCGCACCGAACGTTGCTCGCGGCCGGCTGCTTTCAACTCAGTCTGACGCTGCTTTTCGATGGCCGCTTCGACGACCGCAGGCGATACCGTGCGCTGCTCGATGAGAATCTCACCGAGCGGCCGCAGCTCGCCGCCACTAGAACTCGCATCCGCGGTTTGCTGACGCAGCGCTTGATCGAGTTCGAACTGAGTGAGCGATCCGCATCGAACCAGAATCTCGCCGATGCGCGCGCCGGATTCCGGCAACTCCTTCACCAACCGCACGTAGTCGGCAACACGCGAACGCGGCGGCAGCAGCGTCATGATGCAATCTTCACGCACGAACTCGAACGCGCCTTCGATGCGCTCGCGGTCCGCTTCGGTCTGGAAGCGCAGCTCGAAGCCGACGTAACAGGCTTCGGGATCGAACTCGTTGAGCGGCGGCAGCGCGTCGTCGAGCAGCTCGATGGCGACGATGTCGCCGAAGGTGCGCAGGAAACTCAGCGACGCGAGCGGATCCATGCCATTGCGCAACACGTCGGGCTTGAAGCGCAGCGACAAGTGCCAGCAGTTCGAGCCCACGTACGGGCCATCGGATTCTTCCGCGTGATGCTTGGTTACGACTCGCTGGGTCGTAGTTGTCTTGCGACGTTCGACCACGCCGGCGATTTCCTGCAACCGTTCCAGCAGCTGCTCGCCGGCCCGCTCGGTCGCATGCGCATCGGCGGGATGCGGATTGGTGATTTCATCGAGCAGCACACCAATGTGATCGCGACAACCGATCAGCGTGTGCACCAGGTCGGCGGTCATTTCCTGCTTGCCGTTACGGACTCGATCGAGCACGGTTTCGACCACGTGCGCGAATTCGACGATCGCGTCCAGACCAAACAAACCCGCCGAGCCCTTGATCGTGTGCATGGCGCGGAACAGCGCGTTGATCGTGTCCGCGTCGGCAGCACCGCGATCGCAAGCGAGCAGCGCGGTTTCGATTTCCTCGCTCAGCTCGCGAGCCTCGGCCAGAAAGGTTGGCAACGCTTCGTTGTTCATGATGCGTGCTCCGTCACCAGACTCTGCAGACCGCACAGTTCGAGCACTTCCACCGCCACCGCGCTGGGGCTCACCAAACGAAACGGCACGCCTCGCGAATGCGCCAGGCGCCGAAGCATCAACATGATCTGCACGCCAGCCGTATCCAATCCGGTGACGCCGGACAAATCGATCTCGACGTCCTCGCCGAGACAGGGCGCGAGCGCGACCAGCTGCTCCTTGATGACAGCGGCGGTATAGATATTCATGTCGCCTGCGACTTGCAGTCGATCGTCGATGCGTGTGACGGCGCAGTCGCTCATGGGACTAAGGCAGGATCAGCTTCGCTACTGCATCGAGCAGTACTTGCGGCTGGAACGGCTTCACCATCCATGCCTTCACGCCGGCGGCGCGACCTTCGGCCTTTTTGTCGTCGCCGGATTCGGTGGTGAGCATGATGATGGGCATGAATTTGTATGCAGGCTGCGCCTTCACTTCGCGCGCGAACGTGAGGCCATCCATACCGGGCATGTTCACGTCGCTCAGGATCAAATGAACCTTCTGCGCGCCCAGCTTCGCCAGCGCGGCGCGGCCATCGCTGGCCTCAACGACGTTGTAACCACCACGCGTCAGCGCAGTGTTACAAACCTGCCGCATGGAAGCGGAGTCATCGACGATCAACACTGTTTTCATGAAGTGCCCTTCGAAACAAAATCCGTTCGAGGTTGCAACGTAGCGGTTGCGAACCGCTGCAACATACAGGCGACGTCGGTGCAGCAAATATCGGCGGTGACCACGCAGAAGGGATGGGGAGAGCTATGACTTATCCGTACGCCATCGCCTCGCTCGCCCCGCGATATCGCCTGAGGGATATTCCCCTAAGCCACTACGGAGAGATCCGCGAGCCTTTCGAACTCAGAGAAACATCGACTCAGAAAAAGTCGATGCTGGCCGCGGCGGGCGCCGCTGACTCGGTGTGTCCCTGATGTGCTGAACGCTGTTCGACAGTGGTGTAAGTAGCAGCCATGCGCGACAAGAATGCGGCGACTTCGCCGGCCTGCACGCTGTTGGCGTTGCTGGCGGTACGTGACAGCTCCCGCAAATTTTCGGCAGCGTGCACCAGGATCTGCGACACGCGATCCTGGAACTGCAGCTGGACCATCGCCTGCTCGATCACGTCCTTGATGTGCTCGCTGTCCTGGCGCAGGCGCTGCGTGGATTCGGTGAGGCCCTGGCTGGTGGAGGCGAAACGCGCCAGCACCTCGTTGATGTGATGTTCGCAGCCATCGACCGCACGCGATTCCTGCGCAAATACTTGTTCGTTGCGCTGCGTCAGACTCTGCAAAGTAGTATTCACAGCGTCGATACGGCTGATGATTTGATTACCGGTTTCACGCGACGCCTGCGACAGCGCGCGCACTTCCTGAGCCACTACCGCGAAGCCTTTGCCGGCCTCGCCGGCGTGCGCCGCTTCGATGGCCGCGTTCAGCGCCAGCATGTTGGTCTTGAACGCGATCTGACCGACGTCCGCCGCCATGGCATGCAGTTCATCGGTATATTTGCGCAGGCCGCGAATTTCCTCGGCCAGGCCCGAGCGGCTGGCGTGGATCTCCTTGAGGTCCCGCACCACCTGCACCAGGCGCTGGCGGCCGTCGTTCAACGCGGAGAAAAAGCTGCTATCGTCGTCGCCGCCCAAACTGGCGGAGACATTCAGGGTCGCATCCAATTGCCCAACGATGCCGCTGAACTGGGCGCTCAGCGCCCCTACACCGGATTCCATCTGGACGCGCGAAGTGTCAACATGCTGCGCCAGCACAGGCAATGCCTGAGCAGCCAGCGTCGAAAATATATCGGTCTGCGGCGTACTCGTCGGTTCTTTAATGTCCTTGCGCAGCAGGCGGATCACCATCTCTCTCCGTTCCAGGAATCACTCCTAGGTAACGACAGCGTGAGCGGTGACTGCAGGGCGCGACATTGGGAAAAACCAAACAGGCGCTCCCTTAGGCGGACCGCCGGTGGGACGCTCAGGCGATCCCCGAACAACTCGAATGGCATGAACTCGATAAGCCAACCGCCCAAACCGCCATGATGGCGACGACACGACCCGGTCCATCGTCCGCATTGATGCCGTTCGCGCGGCTGATCGCGATCGGCTGCGTGTTATTCGGCACCGCTGGTCTCATCAGCTGGTGGCTGGGCCATCCCTTGTTTCCCAGCCAGTGGGGCGCGACCGGCGTACTCAAGCCCAACACCGCGTTCTGTTTCGTGCTCGGCGGTCTGGCACTGGGCGGATTGCTGGCCCGCTCACCGCGTGGCGAACCCGGGCTGCTGAACCAATCGCTGGCGAGCATTCAACCAATGACGGCGGCACTGTTGTTGGTCATCGTCAGCATCACGCTGCTCAGTTATGGACTGAACCTGCCCATCGGCATCGACAAGCTGCTGGTGTCGGATGATGTAACAACTCGCCTGCGCATCTTCCCCTGGCGCATGTCGCCAATCAGCGCCATCAGCTTCGGCGTGCTCGCGCTCGCGATGTTGCCGTGGCCGGAACGTCTCACTCGTCTGTGGCTGACGCTGGAGTTGCTGGTGCTGCTCACATCGGTGGGTGCATTCATCATGGTGCTCGGCCATGCATACAAAGCGACCACGTTGTATTCGCTGCCGGGTTTCTCGGTAGTGGCGCTGCATACGGCACTCGGCCTGTTTGCGCTGACAAAGGGCGTGCTCACGGTTCATCCGCGATTCCGACTGGCGAATCAGATCATGGCGCCCGACCAGGCCGGCGCGGAAATGCGGCGCTTGTTGCCGGCTGCGATCCTGGTCCCGTGCGTCATCGGCTGGGCGCTGCTGCAAGGTGAAAAGCAAGGCTGGTACGACACGCCGCTCGGCCTCGCCATGTTCACGGCCGCGAACATGCTCGCGTTCTCCGCACTGGTGTGGTGGAACTCGCAGGCGGTGCGACGTTATGAGCAGCGCCGGCGCGATCTGGAAGGCCGTCTCGCCGATGTATTGAACTCGGCCACCGACGGCATCCTGGCCCTGGACGAAGACCTGAACATCAGACTGTTCAATCCAGCTGCCGAGCGCATATTCGGCCACAGCTCCAAGGACGTCATCGGCAAGCGCCTCGACCTGCTGCTCCCGGCGCGGCATCGCTCAGTGCGTCTGGACCAACTGCGTGAATATGCTCAAGCGCCCGCCGAGCAACGTCGATTGGGAATGTTGGCGGGCTTGCTCGGCATGCGCGCCGACGGCGACGAATTCCCGATCGAAGCATCGCTGTCGCAAGTGGAATCCAGCGGGCATCGGCTGCTGACAGTGATCCTGCGCGATGTCACCGAACGCCTGCGAACCGAACAGGCGCTGCGTGCTCACTTGCGACGTGTCGAAGCCATCGCCGAAATGGATCGTGCCATCCTCGGCATGCGCTCCACGCGTGAGGTCGCCGAAACCGGTTTGCATCATCTGCGACGCATGGTGCCGTGTAGCTGCGCGAGCGTAGTGGTGTTCGATAGAAATTCGACTCAGCCACACCTGCTTGCAACCGACTCCAACGGCAACAGCAAATATCGCCCGCACGCCTACTGCGCCGCTGAGTACGAACATGCTCAGCAAGGCAGCGCGGGCAGACACATTCATATCGATGACCTGCGCGTCGGCGAGCCACGCGTGGATTTGTTCCGTCATCTGCAGCAGGCCGGCGCAGTTTCCTATGTCGGGTTCCCGTTGCGCGGCGAGCAGCGCCTGCTCGGAATGCTGGAACTCGTGGATAGCGAGCCCGGCTGTTTCGACGAAGAGCTGTTGCAGTCGGCGCGCACCATCGCCGATCAACTGGCGATCGCACTTCAGCAGGCGCTGCTGAAAGAAGACATCGATCGTCACACCGCGATGCTGGAACGACGCGTGCAGGAACGCACGCAGGAGCTGGAATCCACCAACGATGAATTGAAGACCGCGAATCGCGACCTGGAAGATTTCACTGCGTCCGCCGCGCACGATCTGCGTGCGCCACTCAACGCGATGGCTGGCAACTGTGGACTATTGCGCGAAGTGATCGATCAGCTGCCGGGACACGAAGCGAAATATCGCATGGAGCGCATCGAGGCGCTGATCCGCCGCATGAACGACGTCATCGACGGCATGCTCGGCATCGCGCACGTGACCAAGGTCGAGCTGACGCGCCGGACCATCAATCTCAACACTGTCGCTGCCGAAGTGATTCAGGAACTACAGCAGCAGTATCCGGGACATCGCGTGCAGTACACCGTCGATTGCGGCGAGCCGATCCGCGCCGATCCGCGCCTGGTCCGCAGCTTATTGATGAACCTGCTCAGCAACGCGTGGAAGTACACCACGCGCACCAAGGAGCCGGTGGTCGAGCTGCGACGATTGATCGACGAGTCCGAGCCCGCTTTCATCATCAAGGACAATGGCGCGGGGTTCGACATGAACTACGCGCAACATTTGTTCGAGCCGTTTCGACGCATGCACACGCTGACGGAATTCCCTGGCGTCGGCATCGGATTGGCGACCGCCGCGCGCATCGTGCAACGCTACGGCGGCAAGATCTGGGCGGAAAGCGCGGTCGGCAAAGGCGCTGCGTTTTATTTCACGCTGCCCCAAGCGGTGGAATTCGCCACCGACGAGCTGGCAGCCGTCGACTAGAACTCCTGCCACTCCGAAGCGTCGTGACCGCTCGCCTTCGCCATCGGCACCGATGCCGCACGCACGGGAGCCTGGGCCACTTTCGTCGACTTCTGGATCGGCTTGACCATCGCAGTCGGTTTGCTCACAGGCGCATGCGCAACGACTGGCGCTGACTGATCGTCACGCGTGCGGAACTGACTCACCTGCGAGACCAGGCTCTGGCCCTGCTGCTCGAGTTGTTTGCTCGCGGCCGTGGCTTCTTCGACGAGCGCCGCGTTCTGCTGCGTCATCGTGTCCATGGTCGCGACGGCGGTGTTCACCTGATCGATGCCCTGCGCCTGCTCTTCGGAAGCAGCGGCGATTTCAGCGACGATATCGCTGACCTTGTTCACGGCGTCACGGATTTCGGCCAGCGTCTGGCCCGACTCGTCCACCAGCTCTGAGCCGGCCTTCACCTTGTCCACCGAGTCGACGATCAGCTCTTTGATTTCTTTCGCGGCGCTGGCGCTGCGCTGAGCGAGATTGCGCACTTCGCTCGCGACGACCGCGAAGCCGCGGCCCTGCTCGCCCGCGCGCGCCGCTTCGACGGCCGCGTTCAATGCCAGCAGGTTGGTCTGGAACGCGATCTCGTCGATCACGCCGATGATGTCGGAGATCTTGCGGCTGGAGGCGTTGATTTCTTCCATCGCGCTCACCGCGCGCTGAACCACCGCGCCACCCTTCTCCGCATACGAACGCGCGTTGGCGGAGAGCTGGTTGGCCTGACGCGCATTGTCGGCGTTCTGTTTCACCGTCGCGGTCATTTCCTCCATGCTCGACGCTGTTTCTTCCAGCGCCGCCGCCTGTTCCTGCGTGCGATGATTCAAATCGTCGTTGCCGCGCGCGATTTCGAGCGAGCCGTTTGACATCGAATTCGACAGCGACTTGGTCGTCGCAATGATTTCGTGCAGCTTGCCGATGAAGCCGTTCAGCGAGCGCGAGATGTCGCCGAACTCGGCGTCCATCGCCGGCAG
>JBEVKA010000066.1:0-9671 GCA_040509855.1 Steroidobacter sp. | reverse complement strand
GTCCTTTCCGAATGGATTGTCGCTGCGACTCGATCACGACACGCGCTTCACGATCGCCGCCGCCGATCAAATCGAGCTGACCTCGGGCGCTTTGTATATCGACGCGCCACCCACAAATGCTGGCGACTCGCTGACCATCACGACCTCCGCTGGTTCAGTCCGACACATCGGCACGCAGTATGAAGTTCGTGCTCACGCGGACAGCGTGCAAGTCAGCGTGCGCGAAGGACGCGTGGTCGTCACTAGCATCAACGGATCAAACGACACCGGCGAGGCCGGGCAAGTGCTGCACCTGAGCGCCAGCGGCGAGCTGACGCGCCGGACTCTCGCAGTCACCGATCCGCATTGGCTCTGGACGCTGCAAGCCGCACCCGTTTTCGATATCGACGATCAGACCCTCGCGACTTTCCTGCAATGGATCGCTCGCGAGACCGGGCGTCATGTGGTTTATTCCTCGCCCAAAGCCGAAGCCGCCGCGGCCGAAGTGAAGCTGCGCGGATCCATCGCCGGCCTCGATGCCGACGCGGCGCTGGCAGCGGTCCTTTCCACCACACAACTGCGCCGCTATCGCACGTCCGACCAACAAATCGGCATCGAGCTCGCCGATTGATTCGGCGACTCACCGCACCGGATACGCGAGTCGCTCTATACTTCGTTCTTCGTGAACGACCGATGGGCGTAGGACGACAATGAAGCAAGCGCTGCGGCGCGCCGTGTGCCTGTCGGCGGGGACGCTGATGTGTCACGCCGCGTTGGCCCAATATCAGGGGCGTAGCGTTGGCGATGTTCTGGATGAGTTGCGCGCCGAAGGGCTGGTCTTCATCTACAACACCCAGATCGTTCCTGAACGCCTGCGAGTCGCGAGCGAGCCCACGGCTAAACACGGCTTGCCACTGGCGCGAGAGATTCTTGCCGCGCATGGGCTAGGTTTGTCGGAGGCGGCGCCGAGGGTTTATGCAGTCGTTCGCGACACTACAGCAGCGCATGTTGTAACCGAGCCCGAGCCGGAAACGCGCGTCGAGGAAGTCGTCGTGCAGACCAGCCGCTACACGCTCGCGGCGGAGACCCTCACGCCCAGGAACTTCCTGACTCAGGATCAAGTGCAGGCCATGCCGCGCCTGGCGGATGAAACATTGCGAGCGGTGCAACGCCTGCCCGGCACCGCCACCAACGGCGTCTCCAGCCTCGGACCGATTCGCGGCGGCGAGTCGAACGAAACCGCGATCGTGCTGAACGGACTGCGGCTGTACGAGCCGTTTCATTTGAAGAACTTCTACAGCCCGATCAGCCTGCTCGACTCGCGCCTGATCGATCACATCGAATTTTATTCGGGCGGCTTCCCGACTCCGTACGGCGATCGCATGAGCGCCATCATCGACGCCACGACGGTACAGCCGTCGGATCGGTACTACGAAGTGGGGCTGAGCTTGTTTCATCTCAGCGCGCTGGCCGCGACACCGTTTTCGGATGGTCGCGGGCATGCGTTGCTATCGGGCAGGCGTGGCAATCTGGGAGATCTGGCCACGCTCGCCGAAGAGGATTTCGGCACCCCGGATTACAGCGACGGCTTCGCTCATCTCGACTATCAGCTGCGTGACACGACGCGCATCGCGTTCGATGCGCTGGCATCGAGCGACCAGATCGTCGCCAAGACAGATCGTAGCGCACAGCTGGCGCGCGCACGCTATAGCAATGGTTATGCGTGGCTGACTCTCGATCATGATTGGTCCGCCACGGCGTCGAGCCGCATCATCGCTTCATACACCGACCTGGTGAACGAGCGCCGCGGCTGGGTGACAGAGCCGCAACGAGTGGGCCAGGTCCGAGACGACCGCAACTTTCATATCGTCGGCCTGCGGTGGGAGAACGAACTCGATACGGCCTGGTTGCAACATCGGTTCGGCGCTGAGCTGCGACATTTGTGGGGCGACTACGACTATGCGTTGAATCTGTCGCTGGCGCCGGGCTTCCCCTTTCCCAGCTCTCCCGGATCGCAGACGACGCGCACCGCCTCGCCTTCACCCGACGGTTACGAGGGTTCGGCGTATTGGGACATGCGTGCGACGCTTGCCGAACGCTGGACCATCGAAGCGGGCATGCGGGTGGACTCGCAAACTTATGATGGCAGCGACGATGGCGAACAATGGAGCCCACGAGTCAGCCTGCTGTATTCGCTATCGTCGGGAACCAAGCTGCGCGCGGGTTGGGGGCGATTTTTTCAATCTCACGGAATCAATGAGCTGCAGGTCGAGGATGGCGTGTCTCGATTCTATCCGGCGCAGCATGCGGATCATGTGATCGCGAGCCTGGAGCATGCGTTCGATGCAGGCTTCGACCTGCGGGTCGAGGCCTATCGAAAATACTATCGCCGCATCAATCCACGCTTCGAGAATCTGTTCGATCCGCTGGTGTTGTTTCCTGAGGCGGAGTTCGATCGCGTGCGCGTCGATGCTCGGAGTGCGCGCGCCGAGGGCATCGAGGTGTTGATGCAGCTCCGGCCGGTCGGTGCGTGGAGCGGTTGGCTGAGTTACACGTGGTCTCAAGCCACCGATCGCATCGGGAATGTCGATGTGGCTCGCAGCTGGGACCAGCGTCACGCCATCAATCTCGGCGTGACTTGGGCTCGCGGTCCGTGGACTGCTACCGCGGTCAACAGCTTCCACAGCGGCTGGCCGACTTCCATCCTCGGCGTCGATCCGCAAACCGGCGAGCCTCGCGTCGATCTGTCCGAGCGCAATCGCAGTCGCTACGGTGATTTCAACTCACTGGACCTGCGCCTGACGCGCACGTTCATCCTCTCTCGCGGCGCGCTGGATGTGTTCTTCGAGCTGAGCAACGCCACGTCACGGGAGAATCCTTGCTGTGTGGAATATGAAGTGACCCGCGCGCCGGATGGCTCACTCAACTACCGGCGGGAAATCGATTCGTGGCTGCCGATCGTACCGTCGGCGGGTGTGCTGTGGCGGTACTAGCCCAGCGCTTCTTGCAGAGTGTGCGCGGTCAACAGACGTTCGCCGATCGCGTCGAGCTCGGCGAGCGGAGTCGCGGCGATACGCGCTTTGACATCATCGCCCAGCGCGCCGAAACGGATGGTCAGCAGGCGAAATACCAGATCAGCGCGACCTTGGGTCACGCCTTGAGCAACTCCCTGGCCGAAATAGTGCCGGGCAAAATCACTCTGATACTCGTACTTGAATGCTCTCATGTTCTTGAACGCCCGACGGGCGGCCTCGCTCAAGGAATGCAGGATCAGATCACAATACAACGTCGACCGATCGTCGTCGAGATTGACGCTGGCCAGCTGCGCCGCAAGCGCTATGCGCACGGATTTCTCGGCGTCGGCGTCCCGGCCGTGGGCCATCGCAGATAACACTGCCAGTTCAGGATCTGCACGGGCCACGTCCTCATCCACGATCTCTGGGACGCCGGACGGACCGATCACCCACGGCACCAGATAACTGCCACCGCCCATGTCGATGGGCTTGGCGGCCCAGCGCGCGCAGGTGTCGTCCGCGGTTATAACTAGTAACGAGACCGGACACTTCAGCCGCGCGCGAAGACCCGCGACATAAGCAGGCCAAACATATTGCTTGCGTTCATCCGGCGAGAGTTGCACTTCGACGACAATGCCAAACACAGGTATGCCGTCGAGGAGTAGCACCACCAGGTCCGCGCGATATTCCGCGGGCTGAATTTCGCTCAGATCCGCGGAATCGATTCTGACTTCGGTGTAGCTCGGCAGCTCCTGATGTAACGCGTCTCGCAACAGCTCCGGCGCGAGCGCGGGCCGATTGCGAAACAACTGCAACAGCGCTTCATGGAGTTGCGAGGGCATGCGGGAAGCCTAGTGCTTCATCACGTGTGCACTTCGCAGAGATAGCTGGAGAGTTCAGCAGTAAATCACCACCCCAAACAGCGTCGGCTCTGATATGGGTCACGCCGCGAGTCGGCGATTCACGGATCCACCGTCGGGGCTCGCCTCATTGGGTTTCAGCGGTTTTCCGGAAATATTTGTAAACAAAGGCCGACAGCGGGGGCGATGGAGCTGCGCTTGTCCAGCGTCTGCGCTACGCTTTGATCGTGCAGTGCGCCGGCAAGCCCACAGGACATATACGTAGCCATGCATCGAGCGTGAACACGCTCACGCTGGCGAGTGTGATGCATACGCCAATATGTCCACACCGCCGCCCCCGATCCACTGCAGGCGCGGACGAGTGATTCGTCGCTTTTATTCCGATCCCAGCACGCGCGAGGCGAGATGAAGATATTGCATCTGGAGGACAATCCCAGCGACGCAATCTTCGTGGAGCGGGGCGTCCAGCGTCAGGGCATCGAAGCTTCTTTCATCCAGGCCCGCACTCCGGACGAATTCGCCGACGCGCTGAAAGCGGGCGGCTTCGACGTCGTGCTGGTCGATAACAATCTGCCGGGCTACAGCGCGCAGGACGCGATCACTCAGTCCAAGGCGGCGCATCCTGAAGTGCCGGTGATCGTTTGCTCGGGCGCGGCTCAAGACAGAGATGTCGCAGCGAGCTTCGCGGCCGGCGCCACTGATTACGTGCTCAAGGATTATTCCTGGCAACTCGCCGCGGCCTTGAACCGCAACGCTAAACAGCCGGCCCGCTCGACCGAAGCGTCGATGATGCTGCTGATCGATGTGGTGCAAAAGCTGTCACTGGCGCGCGATCACGACACGATCGTCAATATCGTTCGCAAGGCCGCTCGCCAGCTCACGGGCTGCGACGGTGCGACGTTCGTACTGCGCGACGGCCCCAATTGTTACTACGTGGACGAGGATGCGATCTCGCCGCTGTGGAAAGGTCAGCGCTTTCCGCTCGAAGCCTGCATCAGCGGCTGGGCGATGTTGAATCGCAAGTCGACCATCATTCCAGACATCTACAAAGATCCGCGCATCCCACATGCCGCGTATCGGCCAACCTTCGTGCGCAGCCTGGCGATGGTGCCGATTCGTTCCTATTCGCCTATTGGAGCGATCGGCAACTACTGGGCGACTCATCACGAGTGCACGCCACAGGAGTTGACGCTGCTTGAGGCGTTGGCGAACACCACGGCCGTGGCCATGGAAAACGTCGAGGTGTATGAAAGCCTCGAGCGTCAGGTGCGTGAACGCACTCGCGAACTGCAGGCCGTGAATCAGGAGTTGGAGGCGTTCTCATCGGCGGTGTCGCATGACCTGCGTGCACCGCTGCGAATCATGAATGCCGAGCTGGACACGGCACGAGAATATTCCGGCGTGCTCCCTACAGAGTCGATTGGCCGCCTGCGTGACTCGACGACGCAAATGGCTTCACTGATCGATGACCTGCTGCGGTTATCGCACATCACGCGCACCGAGCTACAGGTGGAACAAACCAACTTGAGCAGCGCCGCGACCAAGATCATGACCCGCCTGCGTAACGCCGACCCCAAGCGCGACGCAGACATCGCGATTCAACCGGACATGAGCGCTCGCGCGGACGCCGGCTTGATGAGCGTGGTGCTGGAGAATCTGCTATCGAACGCGTGGAAATACAGTTCCAAGCGCGAGCACAGCCGTGTCGAATTCAGCAGTCATCGCGACGATGCCGGGCGCGTCGTTTACAGCGTCAAGGACAACGGCGCTGGTTTCAATCCCAACCACGCCGATCGTCTGTTCAAACCGTTCACGCGCCTGCATGACGCCCGCCAGTTCCCCGGCGTCGGTGTCGGCCTGGCTACGGTCCAGCGCATCGTCCAACGCCACGGCGGTGAAATCTGGGCCGCCAGCGACGGGCAGAGCGGCGCTCAGTTCATGTTCACGCTGGGCGATCAGTAGTCAGTCGCCACGCGCACGATCGGATACAAACCGAAGCTTTGATCCCACGCCGTGTGACGGCGGTAGAAAAATTCGCGGCGAGCGGCGGGATTGGCGGCGAAGTCCGGATCTTCTTGCAGCTTGCGTTCGAACTCGGCGGCCAGCGAGGGCTCGGCCTGCATGAGATCGCGAGCCATGATCTCGATGACGTAAGGCTCGACGTATTCCTTGTGCTCGAACCAGCCATTGAAGAAGCCCCACGCGGCGAGCGAATCGGGCGCCTGCGGCTCGAGCAACACCATGGCCAACCGTGAATGTACCTGTGCGATTGGGACAAACAACGCACCGGCACCGACGTTGTAGCGCTCTGGCCGCCACGCGCCAGTGATCTTGGCACGAGTGCGACCCTCGAAAGGCGCACTGGAAAACTCAACATTCGTGGCTCGAAAGCATTCCGCCTCGACGCGTCCGAGGGCGCCGAGCTTGCGGAACTCGATGCCATGCAGTTGCAGCTTTGCTCCGATCAGCTCCGCGTAGCCGGACGGAATCACATAGCCGCCGCGCGGCGCGGTGATAACTAGTGACGGGCTGGTGTTCTTGCGAAATGGCACGCGCCAGATTTGCGGCGTCTTCGGATCGTAAGTAGTGACCAGCTCACCCGAGATCCTGGAAGGCTCGCGCTTGTACGCGTAGCCACGAAAATCGATCGTCGTCACATCGGGATCCGCGACCGCGCCCCGTTTGTCTTTTGTCGACTCGCGCCAACTGGCGGCATAGTCCAATGTGACTTCTTTACCGCCCGCTTGTTTCGCGGCTACGTCAGCACGCTGTGTTTCGTCCAACCACTGCGCGCCATGAGCGACCACCAGCTCGGCCAGTCCGAGAATCGTGTTGCGCGTGACTCGCACCCGGGTCGCGTAGTCCTTCCACGAATGCGTTTCGACCAGCACGGTGTAGCGATTGCGAGCGGGAAAGTAACCGGTGGAGAAGCGCGGCGAGTACACCGTGAGATGAAAACCGCTCGCCGGGTTGTCCGGCTCCACCAGGTCTGGATAGAAAGGCAGCGGCACCGAGCCCTGGCGCTCCAGTTTCGAAATCAACTCATCGCGCATGCGCACGCCACTGGCGAACAAGCTCGCATCACCCTGATTGATCGGCTCGACCTGCAAGGAGACGTCCGGCTCGAAGTCCGCGCCGTCCGTAACGTGCAGGTCTGCGCACACCAGCGGATCCCACTGCTGTAACAAACGCAGCATGGCCTGCATTTCCGGCGCATCCGCCTTGGTGTAATCGCGGTTGAGATTCAGATTCTGCGACGTGGCGCGCCAGCCGGTTTCTTCGGGGCCCACTTGATTGGGACGATTCCAGCGGCCGACACGCTCGTGCCCATCGACATTGAACGCGGGCACGAACAGGATCGCGAGTCGCTCCAGCAAGCCTGCTCCCACAGATCCGCTCAACAGCTCACGCAGGGCAATGAAGCCCGCGTCCTTGCCATCGCTCTCGCCGGGATGAATGCCTGCTTGCAACATCAGCACTGGCAGCTTGCGACGGCGGATCTCGGCCGGCGACAGCGCGCCGGCTCGCGACACGACCATCGCATACATCACCCGCCCTTCCGCCGAGCGGCCGTACTCGAAGCTGCGCACGGCATCGGGCCAACGTTGCGCATAGGCCTGGCACAAACGCTCGACTTCATCGGTGCGGCCGGTCTGGCGAAACGCGGTCTGTTCGGCGAGCGTCAACGGCACGCCGACGGCTTCACTGCTCATGGAGAAATCCTTTGATTAGCCGGAGGCGGAATCGTCGAAGCTGCGCAATACATGCGCAACGTTGTGCCCGATCTCGGCCACGGCGTATCCGCCTTCGAGCACGAACAGCGTCGGCAGCTTCAGCGCAGCCAGTTGCGCGCCGAGGCGCAGATACTCAGGTTCGCGCAGTTGGAACTTGGAGATCGGATCTTCGGCGAACGTATCGACGCCCAATGAAACAACCAGCGCGTCCGGCTTGAACGCGGCGATTCGACGGGTCGCGTCGCCCAGCGCGTCGAACCATGCCGCGTTGCTGCTGCCGGCGGGCAATGGATAGTTCCAGTTGTATCCTTCACCGGCGCCGCGACCTTTTTCGTCGGCGTGCCCGAGATAGAACGGATACTCGGTCTTGGGATCGCCGTGAATGGAAAGAAACATCACATCGGCGCGATCGTAAAAAATGGTCTGCGTGCCGTTGCCATGGTGATAGTCGACGTCGAGCACGGCGACGCGCTGCGCCCCGCCGTCCCGGAAAGCCTGTGCGGCCACCGCGGCATTGTTAATGAAACAATAGCCGCCGAGGAAATCCGGCCCCGCGTGATGTCCTGGCGGACGAGCGAGAGCAAACGCCGCGCGCTCACCGTTCGCAACCAGTTGCTGCGCGGTCAAAGTGATATCGGCACCTAACTTAGCCGCGATCCAGCTGCCGGACGTGAGCGGCGTGCCGTTGTCATAGGAATACATGCCGAGCTTGGCGATGAAATAGTCCGGCTCCACATCGTCGCGAAAGCTGCGGATCGGCCACACGGACGGCAACGCATCGCGCGTGTTGCCGAGCGCGCTCCACTCGTCCCAGGCTTTTTCGAGAAAACGCACATAGCGCGGCAAGTGCACGCGCTCGATGTGGGAGACGGGAAATTCTTTGGGTTGGAGAATCGGCCCGACGTCGCGAGCCTTGACTGCTTCATGGACGAAGTCGGCGCGCTCGGGCTTTTCGAAACACGGCACCAGCTCGCCACGATAGAACTCGTGCTGGCCGGCGTGCACACGGTGACGATCGCTGTAGATGATTTTCATGACGGACTCTTCAAACCCAAGGCCACGAGATTGGCGATCTCTCGGGCAATATGCTGTTGCTGTCCCGGATCGGTGGGCACGTCATCCTTGACCAGCCAGCTCAGCAAGCCCGGCAGCATCAACGCGCGCCCTTGCACGTCGACCTCCTTCATGCTGCCTTCACGCGCACCCTGCCTCAGCAGCTCGTGATATGCCTCGCCCAGCTCGTCCGAGCGATGCATGAACTGCGCCTGCCCTTCCGGCGTCAACGCGCCGTGCCCGACCAGCGGCGACAGCGGATTCAACTCTTCGTTCGGATACGAGCGCGCCAGCGCGTCCATGGAAGACGCCAGCGCCTGGAGCCGCGTGCCCGAATATTCGAGCATGCGATCCTTGATGAACAGGAAGATACGAAACGCGCGTTCGTAGCACGCCGACACCACATCCTGCTTGCTGCCGATGTGATGATGAAACGTGCGCTTGGTGGTGCCGAGCTGCGCGGCGATCTCATCCAGCGACGTCGCGTCGATGCCCTTACGATTGAAAGAACGCGAGGCGACCCGTAACAGCGCTTCGCGTTTCGCCGCCGTTGCGCCGTCCCGGTCGAATGCGCTCACGGCCTGAGGCGCCAGCGCGGACAGATCGAGCGGACGGTAATCGGGCAATTGCGAACGAGTGGACAATCCTTCGAACACGGTCGTCATCACGGCGTTGCGCAACCGTTCCGACGTCATCGACTCCAGCGTGCTGGACCACGGGCGCGCGAGCGGCGCCCAAGTCACCAGGCTCAGAATCACCCGCGCGTTCACTTCAATATCACAAGCCCGCAACACGCCTTGACGATGCCCGGTCTCCAGCAAATGTGCGAGCCGGGCCGCGAGCGCGTCGTACAGGCCTTGAATCGTGTCGCGCTGAGCCTGGTTCATCATCGCGATTTCGGCGCGCGCGGCGATCTCCGGCTCGGCCGGATCGAGCATGCGCTCGATGAAGTTCGCCAGGACTTGTGCGGAGTCGCCGCCGCTGCGCTCCGCTTCTCGCAAATGGCGGGCAATGATTTCAGCGGCGCGTCG
>JBEVKA010000065.1:0-7176 GCA_040509855.1 Steroidobacter sp. | reverse complement strand
CGAGGTCGCTCATGCGCAGTGACGTCGCATGCGGCGCGTACAACGTGCCGGGCGCGAATTCCTGCAGCGAATGATCGCGCCCACGCACGAACGAGCTGCACAGCGCCGGCGAATTGCCGAACAGATACAGGATCAGCCAGCCGTGGCGTCGGTAGTTCCGCAGCAGCGCGAAGTACTGTTCGGAAATGAAACTCGCGTCGGATTGGTGCTGCTGCAGACCCTCGGCGAGCACCGGCCAGAACCGCTGCGGGAACGAATAATTGAAATGCACGCCCGAAATGGCCTGCATCAGCCGGCCGTAACGATTGCCCAGGCCGAGGCGGTACACCTCTTTCATGCGCCCTATGTTCGAGCGTCCGAAGCGCGCGATCGGAATTTCCGCATCACCCGTGAGCATGCAAGGCATGCTGGTGGCCCATAGCAGTTGCTCGCCGATGTGGCGGTAGACGAACTGGTGCAGATCGCACAGGTATTGCAGCAGCTGCCAGGACTCGCGGAACGCGGGCGTCACCAGCTCGATCAGGGCCTCGGAATAGTCGGTGGTGACGTGCTCGTGGGTCAGCGCGGATCCGAGCGCGATCGGATGCGCGCTCTGCTCGATGCGTCCGTCCAGCGAGACGCGCAGCGATTCCTTTTCCACGCCTTTGAGGCCGTTCTGCAGGATGCGCGGCTCACGGGTGTTAATCAGCGTCGCCAGGCGACGCTCGAAGGCGCGATCGATGCCGGAGCTGCTCATGTCACGTAGAACTCAGAAGGGCGCGCAAGTTTCCTTAGCGCCATCAAGGGCGTCAAGCCGAGACCTGGTCCAATCCGGAAGAAGATTGCGTGGCTATGGTCATCATATAAGTGACGCATCCCGAATGAACGCCGCCGGGTCGCGGCGGCGGCACCGTTCGTCGCGCCCCGCCGGCGTTTCGTCAAGTCCGATACCCACGGCGCCACCACTGTGATCTGATTGCGCCCCCGCCCCGTTTCCCCATGTTTTCAGGAGATCCGTGGAACTCCCGACGACCTCCGTCTTTGAGTTCGCAACGTCTTATCTGTCGATCGGAGTGGTCGCAGCCCTGGCGATCACCGTCATCGTGGCCTTGGCGCGGGCGGCAGTCCTGCATGCTCGCCTCGCCCGGCGCACGCGCGAGCTGGAACGGGAGCTGGAGCATCGGCAGCGCGCCGAAACTGAACTGGAGCGCATTCGCGACGGCCTGGAGAATCGCGTTCGCGAGCGCACTCAAGCACTTGAAGCACGCAATGAAGAGCTGAGCCGTCTGCGACTGGCGCTCGAAACGGCGAATCAGCGCCTCAAGCGACTGGTGGCCGCCGATTCGCTCACCGGCATCGCCAACCGGCGTCACTTCGACCGCGTGCTCGAACGCGAACTGCGTTGGGCCCGCCGCGAACGACAGCCACTGTCATTGATCTTCCTAGACCTGGATGAATTCAAGCGCTTCAACGACACCTACGGCCATACGCAAGGCGACGAGGTCTTGCGACGAGTCGCGCAAACGCTGGATGAAACCTTCCGTCGCGGCGGCCTCGTGGCCCGTTATGGCGGCGAGGAATTCACGGTCGTATTACCCGGCGTCGACGCCCGCCGCGCAGGCCTTTACGCAGAGAGGCTGCGTCGGCGCGTGTGGCGGCTCGCGATCGTCAACGTCGCCTCACAAGTGAGCGACCGAATGTCCATCAGCGCCGGCGTGGCCACGGTGACGCCGCACGCTCCCGGGTTCATCGATGCAACTCCCGATGCATTGTTGTGTGCCGCGGATCAGGCGCTGTATCGGGCCAAATGCCAGGGCCGCAATCGAGTCTGCATGGCGACGCCCGCCTCCGACGCCACGCTGGTCGAGCTCGCTTCCTAGCTCTCCCGCTTCCGGGCCACGCTGCTGGCCTCACTCTTGCTTGTCAGTTGCCGACACCGGCGCGCGTGCTCGACTTCGCGTAGTCGGCGTATATTCGGTTCGTCTCATCGTTCTCGACAACAACACCGATTGGGGAGAAGCGCATGACAGACAAGAAGACCGTCGGCTCCGTCACCTCTCAGAACGCCGACGCCGCTTATTTTCAGAAACGCGGACTCAACCGCCACGCGCGCGTCTGGTCACTGTGGGCGCTGGGCGTGGGCGCCGTCATCTCGGGTCACTTCTCCGGCTGGAACTTCGGCATCGGCGCCGGCGGCTGGGGCGGCCTGTTCATCGCCGCCATCATCATCGCGATCATGTACCTGGGGTTGATATTCAGCCTCGCCGAAATGTCGCCGGCCTTGCCGCACACCGGCGGCGCCTATTCGTTCGCTCGCAGCGCCATGGGTCCGTGGGGCGGCTTCATCACCGGCCTCGCCGAGAGCATCGAATACATCATGACGCCGGCGGTGATCGTGTTCTTCATCGGCTCCTATCTCACCGGCATCTTCGAAACTCCAGCGTCGTATCAGCCGTTGTGGTGGATCGGCTGTTACCTGTTGTTCGTGGCCTTGAATTACCTGGGCGTGGAGCTGTCCTTCAAGATCTCGGTCACCGTCACGCTGCTGGCGCTGGCGGTGCTGGTCGTGTTCTGGATCAGCGCCATTCCCTATGCGGATTTCTCGCGCTGGGCGCTGAACATCGCCGCGGGTCCGGATGGCAAGCCGATCGAGTTGCCACAAGGCGGCGGAAGTTTTCTGCCGTTCGGGTGGGGCGGCGTGCTGGCAGCGTTGCCGTTCGCGGTCTGGCTGTTCCTCGCCATCGAGGAGTTGCCGCTGGCGGCGGAAGAATCGGTGGATCCGCGCAAAGACATGCCGACAGGCCTGATCTCCGGCATGTTCACGCTGATCTTCTCCGCGCTGATGATTATGCTGCTGAACGCATCCATCGGC
Source organism: Steroidobacter sp. (assembly GCA_040509855.1). Taxonomy (GTDB): domain Bacteria; phylum Pseudomonadota; class Gammaproteobacteria; order Steroidobacterales; family Steroidobacteraceae; genus Steroidobacter. The sequence continues at coordinate 4,325 of JBEVKA010000065.1, read as the reverse complement.
TCCAGCGAGGAAGGCAAGCTGCACGGCGCGTATTCGCTCGCGACTTCCGCCGAGCCGTTGCTCGACGGCTTCCGTGTGATCTTCGCGGGCGATATCGCCAAGCTGCTGGCTCTGCTGGCGGTGATCGGCCTGATCGCGAGTTTTCACACCATCATTTTCGCGTTCGGCCGGCAGATCTATTCGCTGTCACGCGCTGGTTACTATCCGGCGGTGATGTCGATCACTCACGGCTCGCGCAAGACACCTCACATCGCATTGTTTACCGGCGCCGCGTTCGGCCTGGTCGTCATCATGGCGGTGTGGTTCCTGCTCGGCGCGGAGAAAGCCGGCTCGGTGATCGGCGCCACGCTGCTCAACATGGCGGTGTTCGGCGCGATGATTTCGTATGCGTTCCAGGGCGTGTCCTTCATTCTCCTGCGCAGGAACATGCCGAACATCGAGCGACCGTATCGCAGCCCGTTGGGCATTCCCGGCGCCGCCGGAACGGTCATCATCGCGCTGGTGACGCTATACATGCAGCTGCAGGATCCGGTGTATCGCGTCGGCGTCTACTCGGCGTTCGCCTGGTACGTCGCCGGCGTCCTGTATTTCGCGCTCATCGGGCGTCACAAGCTGGTGCTGTCACCCGAGGAAGAGTTCGCGCTCACGCGCGGTCAGCATGGACATCCGGAACGTGAAGGCTACGGCACCACCAAGGTGGACAGCGCATCATGATTGAACCTCGGCAAGTAAAAAGCGCTGCCGACGCGCAAACCATCGTCGAGCAGCGCGGCCTTTCACACGTCAAAGTCGGCGTGTTCGATATCGACGGCATCATGCGTGGCAAATACATCTCGCGCGCCAAGTTCATTTCGGCGCTGGACAGCGGCTACGGCTTTTGCGATGTGGTGCTGGGCTGGGACTGCCAGGATCAGCTCTACGACAATGTGAAGTTCACCGGCTGGCACACCGGTTATCCAGACGCACCGGTGCGCTTGCTTCCCGAGACCTGTCGGCCGCTGCCATTCGAAGACAACAATTTGTTCTTCCTGAGCGAGTTCACCGGGCAAGCCGAACAGGTGTGCCCGCGCGCGCTGCTGCGTCGGGTGATCGACAAGGCGGCCAAGCTCGGCTTCAAACCGTATGCGGGCTTCGAGTACGAAGTGTTTTTCTTCGACGAGACGCCCGAGTCGATTCGCGCCAAAAACTATCGCGACTTGAAGCCGATGCAGCCCGGCTGGTTCGGCTACTCGGTGATTCGCAATTCCGCGGCGGCCGATTTCTATCGCCAGATGTTGTCGACCTGCGAAGCCATGGACTTCGGCATCGAAGGCCTGCACGAGGAAACCGGGCCGGGCGTGATCGAAGCAGCGATCACGTTCGATGGCGCGCTCGCCTCGGCCGACAAGGCGGCGCTGTTCAAAACATTCGTCAAAGTGCTCGCCCAGCGCAACAACATGATGGCGACCTTCATGGCCAAATGGTCTCGCGACTGGCCGGGTCAGAGTGGGCACATTCACCTGTCGCTGAAGGATGGCGAGGGTAAACCCGTGTTCCATGAGGCCGGCCAGCCGCACCAGATGAGCCAGACCATGCGCCACTTCGTCGGCGGTCAGCAAAAGCTGATGCCCGAATTGCTGGCGATGGTGGCGCCGACGATCAACTCCTATACGCGCTTGATTCCGGGATTCTGGGCGCCGACCGATTCGACCGTCGGCGTGGAGAATCGCACCTGCGCGTTGCGCGTGATTCCCGGCAGCGCGAAGTCACAACGCGTCGAGTATCGAGTTGCGGCGGCGGATGCGAATCCATACATCATTCTCGCGGCAGCACTAGGGTCGGGACTGTGGGGCATCGAGAATCGTATCGAGCCCGAGCCGATGGTCGAAGGCAACGCCTACGATCACAAATTCCCGGCGCACCTCGCTCTGCCCCGAACCTTGTGGGAAGCGGCGCAGCGCCTGAAACAATCCAAGATGGCGCGCGAATATTTTGGCGATGCTTTCGTGGATCACTTCGCCGCCACGCGCGAATGGGAAGAACGCGAGTTCCGCAAGCACATCACGGATTGGGAACTGGCGCGTTACTTCGAGATCATTTGAACCGTCATGCTGCGAACTCTCTCCCCCATCGATGGCAGTGTTTACGTCGAGCGCGAACTGGCGACGGCGGCGACGATCGAGCAGGCGCTCGATCAAGCACGCTCCGCGCAGCTGGACTGGAGACATACATCAGTCATCGAGCGCGCCCAGATTCTCACCTCGTTCTGTGACATCTTCGAAAGCCAGCGCGACGCCATCGCTGCCGAGCTGACCTGGCAGATGGGCCGGCCCATTCGGTACACGCCGGGTGAAGTGAATGGGACGTTGGAGCGCGCGCGATACATGATCGACATCGCCCCTCGGGCGCTCGCGGATATCGATGCGGAGCCAAAGGAGAATTTCATTCGCTTCGTGCGACGCGAACCGCTCGGTGTGGTGCTGACGATCGCCGCCTGGAATTATCCATACCTCATCGCCGTGAACAGCATTGTTCCGGCCTTGATGGCCGGGAATGCAGTGATATTGAAACACTCCGCGCAAACGCCGCTGTGCGCCGAACGCTTCGCGACCTGTTTGCAACAGGCCGGGCTGCCCGAGGGAGTGTTTCAGGTTCTGCACTTGAGTCACGAGGACACCGAGAAAGTCATTCGCGATCCACGCGTGGATTTCGTGGCGTTCACCGGCTCGGTCGCTGGCGGTCACTCCGTGCAACGAGCGGCGGCGGAACGTTTCATCGGCGTGGGGCTGGAGCTCGGCGGTTGCGATCCCGTCTACGTGCGCCACGATGCGAACCTTGCGCACGCCATCGAGAATGTCGTCGACGGCGCGTATTTCAACAGCGGTCAATCGTGCTGCGGGCTGCAACGTATCTACGTGCACGAACGCGTCCATGATGATTTCGTCGACGGCTTCATCGATCTCACTCGCAAGTACGTGCTCGGCAACCCGCTCGATCGGAACACGACGCTCGGGCCGGTAATTCGCGCGTCCGCCGCGGAAACCATCCGGAAACAAATCGCCGCGTCGGTGCGTGCCGGTGCGAAGCCTGCGATCGATGAATCAGAATTCCCTGCGAGCAAGGCGGGAACGCCCTACCTCGCGCCGCAGGTGCTGCTCGACGTCGATCACTCGATGCCAGTGATGAAAGAGGAAATTTTCGGCCCGGTCGCCGGTCTCATGAAAGTGAGCTCGGACGAACAGGCGATCGCGCTGATGAACGACACGGCTTTCGGCCTGACGGCGGCGATCTGGACTGCCGACGAACGAGCGGCGCTGAGCATCGGCGATCGCATCGACACCGGCACCTGGTTCATGAATCGCTGCGACTATCTCGATCCCGCGCTCGCCTGGGTCGGCGTGAAGGATTCGGGACGCGGCTGCACGTTATCGGTGGTCGGCTACGAACATCTGACGCGGCCGAAATCGTTTCATTTGCGAACCCGGACCTGAGGACGCGTCATGCGAGAGTTCGTCATCAAACCCGTGCGCTCCAGGGAAAACGTCATGGCCTCATTGCGCGGCAATTGGAATTATCCGACGGCGGTGCGCTTCGGCCCCGGACGCATCAGCGAGTTGCCCGACGCGTGTAAAGCGCTCGGCATGAAGCGGCCGCTGCTGGTCACCGACGCGGCACTGGCGAAGCTGCCGATGATCGCCGACGCGGTCGCCGCGTGTCGCAGCGCCGGCCTCGCGTGCGAGGTGTTCAGCGACGTGCAGGCGAATCCGGTGGAGTCGAACGTCACGAATGGAGTTGCAGCGTATCGTCGTGGTTCGCACGACGGTGTGATCGCTTTCGGCGGCGGCAGCGCGCTCGACACCGGCAAGGCAGTGGCCTTGATGGTGGGACAGACGCGCCCGATCTGGGACTTCGAGGATCGCGAGGACTGGTACACGCGCGTGAACGTGTCGGGCATGGCCCCCACGGTCGCGGTGCCGACCACCTCGGGCACCGGCTCGGAAGTGGGACGCGCCTCGGTCATCACCGACACGCGCGATCACACCAAGAAGATCATTTTTCATCCCAGGATGTTGCCCGCCGTGGTCATCGCCGATCCGGAGCTCACAAGTGGCTTGCCGCCTAAGGTCACTGCGGCGGTCGGCATGGACGCGCTGTCACACAATCTCGAGGCGTATTGCTCGCCTTCCTATCATCCGCTCGCCGAAGGCATCGCGCTGGAAGGCATGCGGTTGATTCACGACTGGTTGCCGACCGCGGTGAAGGACGGCAGCGACATCGAAGCGCGTTCATACATGATGGCGGCGTCGCTGATGGGCGCGACCGCGTTTCAGAAGGGTTTGGGCGCG
>JBEVKA010000064.1:0-5867 GCA_040509855.1 Steroidobacter sp. | reverse complement strand
CGATCGACGTTGGTGAAGCGGGCTTCCACTTCCTGGTCGACCTTCAGCACGGTGCGAGCGTCTTCCACGCGGTCACGCGACAGCTCGGAAGCGCGCAGATGGCCATCCACGCCGCCGCCCAGGTCGATGATCGCGCCCTTGGCGTCGACTTCGCGCACCTTGCCCCGGACGATGCTGCCTTTCGGATGATCGGCAATCCAGGCCGAGAACGGATCCTTCGCCAGCTGTTTGATGCCCAGCGAAATGCGTTCGCGCTCCGGGTCGATCGACAGCACCATGGCTTCGACCTGCTGACCCTTCTGATAGTTGCGCACCGCCTCTTCGCCCGGGATGTCCCAGGAGATATCCGACAGGTGCACCAGGCCGTCGATGCCGCCCGACAGGCCGATGAAAATACCGAAGTCGGTGATGGACTTGATCTGGCCGCTGACCTTGTCGCCGCGGTTGTAGTTGTCGCCGAAGTCCTTCCACGGATTGCTCTGGCACTGCTTGATGCCCAGAGAAATACGCCGACGCTCCTCGTCGATGTCCAACACCATGACTTCCACTTCCTGGCCGATGTGCACGACCTTGGAAGGATTCACGTTCTTGTTGGTCCAGTCCATTTCGGACACGTGCACCAGGCCTTCCACGCCTTCTTCGATTTCCACGAAGCAGCCGTAGTCGGCGATGTTGGTGACCTTGCCGAACAGGCGCGAGCCGGTCGGGTAGCGACGGGCGATGTTCTGCCACGGATCGTTACCGAGCTGCTTGATGCCCAACGACACGCGCTGACGCTCGCGATCGAACTTCAGGATGCGCACGTCGATCTCGTCGCCGACGGTGACGACTTCGGACGGATGCTTGACGCGCTTCCACGCCATGTCGGTGATGTGCAGCAGGCCGTCGATGCCGCCCAGGTCCACGAACGCACCGTAGTCGGTGAGGTTCTTGACCGTGCCCTTGACCACCGCGCCTTCCTGCAACTTCTCCAGCAGCTCCGAACGCTCGGCGCTGTATTCCTGCTCGACCACCGCGCGACGCGATACGACCACGTTGTTGCGCTTCTGGTCCAGCTTGATGACTTTGAACTCGAGGGTCTTGCCTTCGAGATACGAGGGATCGCGCACCGGACGCACATCGACCAGCGAGCCCGGCAGGAACGCGCGGACGAAGTCGATTTCGACGGTGAAGCCGCCCTTGACGCGGCCATTGATGATGCCCTTGACGATTTCCTGCTTCTCGAACGCCTGTTCGAGGCGCGACCAGGTGCGGGCGCGCTTGGCTTTTTCGCGCGACAGGCGCGTTTCGCCATTGCCGTCTTCGACGCTGTCGAGGGCCACCTCGACGTCGTCGCCGACGCTCACTTCGATTTCACCGCGGTCGTTCTTGAACTGGTCGACCGGGATCACTGCCTCACTCTTCAGGCCGGCGTTGACGAGCACCACATCGGGCCCGACTTCGACCACTCGACCCATGAGGATGGCACCTGGCTTGATCCGTTGGGATGCCAGGCTCTCTTCGAACATCGCCGCAAAACTTTCGGTCATGAGTACTTCCGGGGCCACATCGGCCCGCTAGGTTTGTCCTGCCGGCATCCGATCCGCACAGGGGTTGTTGCATCGAGCCGCGCATCCAGCGCAGCACCACTTCAATCGAATCTTTCTGCTGAATTCCGCCGCGGGCGGATCGAAATCAGCTGCGGCCGAAGCGCGCGGCAGCTAGTTCCAGAACTCTGGCCAGGACGGCGTCAATCGTCATCGAGGTGGAGTCCACGATCAGCGCATCATCCGCAGGCTTTAGCGGGGCGATCGGGCGGCTTGCGTCGCGTCGGTCACGCTCGGCGATGTCCAGCGAAAGGGCGGCGAGGTTAGCATCCAGTCCCTTGTCTTTCAACTGGTTATAGCGCCGCCGCGCGCGCTCCTCGGCGCTCGCCGTGAGGTATATCTTGAGGGCGGCTGCCGGAAAAACCACGGTGCCCATGTCCCGGCCGTCGGCGACCAGCCCAGGACGCATGGCGAAGGCCCGCTGACGCGCCAATAAAGCGGCCCGTACTCCGGGCATGACCGCCACCTGCGAGGCGCCCTCGCCGGCTCGTTCAGTTCGGATCGCGCCGCTGACCTCGTCGCCTTCCAGCCAGACCTGTTCGCCGCCGTCCGGGGCTAGGCCGAATCTGACATCCAGCTGTTCAGCCACCTGTTCGTGGCCGGCCTGGTCATCGCGTGACAGACCCTTGCGCTGGCCGGCCAATGCCACCAGCCGATACAGGGCGCCGCTGTCGAGCAGGTGCCAGCCCAGCCGGTCGGCGACCCGGCGCGCAATCGTGCCCTTCCCCGAGCCACTCGGTCCGTCGATGGTGATGATGGATACGTTGTCGGTCACGAATCATTCCCGGACGCTGACGTTGAGTCCTGCCGAAGCCGCGGTGCCTGGGAAATCGGGGAAGGAGGTAGCGACATTCGCCACATCCAGAACTTTGATCGACGCGGCCGCGCGCAGGCTGGCCACGGAGAATGACATGGCGATCCGATGATCGCCGTGACTGTCGACGGTGCCGCCGGAAAACACTTTCGCCTGGCTGTTGCCCTGAATGCGGATGCCGTCGGGCAAAACCTCGCAGGTCACGCCCATGGCCTTCAGACCGTCGGCCATGACGGCGATGCGGTCGCTCTCTTTCACGCGCAGTTCTTCGGCACCGGTCACTACAGTTTCACCATCGGCGCACGCGGCGGCGACGAACAGCACCGGGAATTCATCGATGGCCAACGGCACCAGATGTTCCGGCACGTGAATGCCCTTCAGCTGCGCCGGCCGTACTTCGATATCAGCCACCGGCTCGGCGCCGGCGGAACGATGATTCACCACACGCAGATCCGCGCCCATCAGCGCCAGGATGTCGAGCAAGCCGGTACGCGTCGGGTTCACGCCGACGCCGGTGATGGTCAGCACTGCATCCTTTTTCGGATTGATGGAGCCGGCGACCATGAAAAACGCCGCGGAAGAAAAATCACCGGGCACTTCGAGCGAGCAGGCCTTCAACGTCGCTGGCGGCGTGAGGGTGACTTCGCCGCGGGCCGCATCGACGCGACAGCCAAAACTCAACAGCATGCGCTCGGTGTGATCGCGAGTGACCGCGGGTTCGATCACTGTCGTCTGCCCTTTCGCATACAAGCCTGCGAGTAGCACCGCCGATTTCACTTGCGCGCTCGCCACTGGCAATTCGTAACGAATGCCCGTCAACCCGGCGCCGCCTTTGATCTTCACCGGCGGCTTGCCATCGAGCGTGTCGATGCGCGCGCCCATCTGACGCAAAGGTTTCGCAGCGCGCTCCATCGGTCGTTTCATCAACGACGAGTCGCCGATCAATTCGCTGTCGAACGGTTGGCCTGACAACAGGCCGGTCATCAGGCGCATGGCCGTGCCGGAGTTGCCCATGTCGAGCGCATGGCTCGCCGCCTTCAACCCTCGCATGCCGACGCCATGGACGCGCACCGATTGCGGACCGATCTGCTCGATGCGCACGCCCAACGCGCGCATCGCTTTCATGGTCGACAGGCAATCCTCGCTTTCGAGGAAGCCGCGAACTTCGGTGACTCCGTCGGCGACGCTGCCGAGCATGAGCGAACGGTGAGAGACGGATTTATCGCCCGGGACGCGGACGGCGCCGGCCACGCCAGGGACCGGCTCGACTAGGTAATGCATTAGAAGTGACTACTGACTAGTGACTACTGACTAGGAAAGCAGGGCTTGTTTCAGGGCGTTTAGCATACGCTGATTCTGCGCCTGCGTTCCGATGGTAATGCGCAGGTGGTTGGGCAGCTGATAGTTGCCGACCGGGCGGACGATCACACCTTGCTTCAACATGGCTTCGTAGACGCCACCGGCCGGTCGACCGCAGTCGATGAGCACGAAATTGCCCGCGGACGGCAAGTGCTTGATGGCCAGGGCGTCGAAGCCCGCGCGCAGTTGCGCCAAACCAGTGCGATTGGTGTTCAGGGTCTTTTGCAAATGTTCGCTATCGTCGAGCGCCGCCGCCGCCGCCGCCAGCGCGACCAAATTTACGTTAAACGGCTGGCGCACTCGGTTGAGCATGCCGGCGACCGTCGGATGCGACAGCGCATAACCGACGCGCAAACCGGCCAGGCCATAGGCTTTGGAGAACGTACGGACCACCACCAGGTTACTGAACTCCTGCAGCCAGCGGCTCGCGTTCGGAAACGCGGGATCGGTGACGTATTCGATATACGCCTCGTCCACCACGACCAATGTTTGTGACGGCACGCTCGCGATGAACTCACGCAGTGCCTCGGCGCTCAACCAGGTGCCGGTCGGATTGTTTGGATTGGCGATGAACACCAGCCGCGTGCGCTCGTTCACCAGCTTCATCATCGCGTCGAGATCGTGACCCAATGGCATCGCATGGTCGGCTGGATTCGCCTGAGCAACGCGCGCCGTCGCACCCGTCGCTTGAACCGCGATCGGATAAACAGCGAACGCATATTGTGAGTACACCGCTTCGGTTTGCGGCGTCAGAAACGCTTCGGCGAGCAGCACGAGCACGTCGTTCGAGCCGTTACCGAGCGTGATGCACTCCATCGCGCAACTATATTTTTTCGCGAGCGCCTGCTTGAGCGCGAAACCGCCGCCGTCAGGATACAACCCGATCTCCTGCACGGCCCTCTGCATGGCCGCGAGCGCCTTCGGTCCGGGGCCGAGCGGATTCTCGTTGGATGCGAGCTTGATGCTGTTGCTGATGCCGTACTCGCGTTCCAATTCCTCCAGCGGTTTGCCGGGAAGATATGGCGCGATGCCGCGCACGGGAGGCGCAGCGAGAGTGTCAGCTTGGAAAGCCATGTCAGGAACCCCCGAGTCGACGTGCTGTTATAAAACCGCGGCCGGATAAGAGCCGAGCACACGGAACAGCGTCGAGGCTCGTTTCAATTCATCCAGCGCGTCCTTGAGCGGCGACTGCTCGGCGTGCCCGATGACATCGATGAAAAACACATAGTCCCATTTGCGCTTGCGCGAGGGTCGCGACTCGATGCGCGTCATGGTGATGTTGTTATCGGCCAGCGGACCGAGCAGCCGATGCAGCGTGCCCGGCGACTGCGTGTCGCCCGCGGACACCAGCAACGTGGTCTTGTCCTGACCGCTGGCGCTGAACAACTTGCGACCGATGACGAGGAAGCGCGTCGTGTTGTCCGCCGTGTCCTCGATTTCCGAAACGATCACGTTCAAACCATACACTTCCGCGGCCGCCTCGCCCGCGATCGCCGCGGTTCCATCTTCGTCGCGTGCGCGACGGGCGGCTTCGGCATTGCTGCTGACCGGCACGCGTTCGATGTTGGGCAAGTGTTCGTCCAACCATTGACGACATTGCGCAAGCGACTGCGGATGCGAGCAGACGCGCGCGATCTTGGGCAGCCCCTGCATGCGGCCCATCAAGTGCTGGCGAATGCGCAGCTCGATTTCGCCGCTGATCTTCAGCGGCGAGTTCAGGAACATATCGAGCGTGTGATTGACCGTGCCTTCGGTGGAGTTCTCGATCGGCACCACGCCGAAGTCGGCGTGCCCGGCCTGCACTTCCTCGAACACTTCGCTGATCGCCGGCAACGGCAACGCACGCACCGAGTGACCGAAGTGCTTGAGGACGGCCTGCTGAGAGAATGTTCCTTCCGGGCCAAGGAACGCGACCTTGAGCGGTTCCTGCTGCGCCAGGCACGCGGACATGATTTCGCGGAACAGCCGGACGATCTCCTCGTTCCGCAGCGGCCCCTTGTTGCGCTCGATGGCCTTGCGCAGGACCTGCGCTTCACGCTCGGGTTTGTAGAAGTCGGCGGTGCTCAACCCTTCGCCGCGCTTGGAAACGCCGACCTGCTGGGCGTGGC
>JBEVKA010000063.1:0-4720 GCA_040509855.1 Steroidobacter sp. | reverse complement strand
CGGCCGCCAGGACGTGATGATCGCAGGCGGCGCCGAGGAGTTGTGTCCGACCGAAGCGATGGCGTTCGATACGTTATATGCAACCAGCCGCCGCAACGATGAGCCGCAACTGACGCCGCGACCTTACGATCGCGATCGTGATGGATTGGTGGTGGGCGAAGGCGGCGGCATCATGATTCTCGAGGAGCTCGAACACGCCCAGCGTCGTGGCGCTCGCATTCATGCGGAGCTGGTGGGCTTTGGCAGCAACTCCGACGGCGTGCACGTCACCAAGCCGGAAGAGTCGACCATGCGCATCGTGATGGAATTGGCGCTCGCCGACGCGGGCATCACTCCAGACGCGATCGGTTACGTCAACGGACACGGCACGGCTACCGAGCACGGTGACATCGCCGAGACTCGCGCCACCTCCGCGTTGTTTGGCAAACAGATGCCGCTCAGCTCACAAAAGAGTTATCTCGGCCACACACTCGGCGCCTGCGGCGCGCTGGAAGCCTGGTTCAGCGTCGAGATGATGAAGGCTGGCTGGTTCGCGCCGACGTTGAATCTGGACAACATCGATCCCCGCTGCGGCGAGCTCGAATACATCACTGGCGAAGGCCGTGCCCTGCACACCGACTACGTGATGAACAACAACTTCGCCTTCGGCGGCGTGAACACGTCCATGGTGTTCAAGCGCTGGAAGTGAACAGTGACTGGTGACTCGTGACTGGTCGGCAGTTGGAATCGCTACCCCTGTTCGTTTCCAATCATCCACAGCGCCCGATTGCTTGGCGGCGTGGCGCGCCCGTGCCGCTGTCCGAATTCCAATCTCACGTCGCAGCGGTGATCGCACGATTGCCGACGCGAGCGGCGTCGGCTTCGATGATCGATCTCTGCGAGGATCGTTATCGATTTCTGGTCGCGTACGCGGCGGCATTGAGCGTAGGCCACACGGTTTTGTTGCCCGCATCACGTGCGGATCAAGTCGTGGCGGATGTGCAGAGTGCGAACCCGGGAAGTTATCGCGTCGACGATGCTCACGTGGAAGCGGCATTGGGCTCGACCTTTGCTGGCCAACAAATCAATACCTCCATTCCCGCCGACATGACGGTGATGATCGGCCATACCTCCGGCAGCACCGGCCAACCCAAAACATTTCCCAAGCGCTGGCGCAGCGTCAGCGGCAGCAACGCTCGCAATGCCGAGATGATTCGGGCCGCGATCGATGGCAAACCCGACACCGTATGGTTGCTCGCCACGGTGCCGCCTCAACACATGTATGGAATGGAAATGAGCATCCTGCTGCCGCTGATCGGCAACATGGCCGTGCACGCCGGGCGGCCGCTGTTTCCAGCCGACATCGCGACAGCGCTCGCGGAATTACCGCGTCCTCGCGTGCTGGTCAGCACGCCAGTGCACTTACGCGCGATCGTCGAATCTCCGCAGGAATTTCCGGCCGTGGATGCGATTGTCAGCGCGACGGCGCCGCTCGATCAGTCGCTCGCCGCCGCTGTGACCGCCAAGCTTCAGGGCGAGATGGTGGAAATGTTTGGTTCCACGGAAACATGCGTGTTCGCTACTCGTCGCACGGCGCGTGAAGAGGCCTGGCGCACGTACGACGGGGTGCGTCTCGAATCGCATCCGGAAGGAACGTTGGTGCACGCGCCATGGTTCGTGGAATCGATCTTGTTACAAGATATCGTCGAGCAGCGCGACGGCAATCGCTTCGTGGTGCGCGGGCGCAGCTCGGACATGATCGAAGTCGCCGGCAAGCGCGCGTCGTTGTCCGATCTCACTCGTCGCCTGCTGGCGATCGAAGGTGTGAAGGAAGCGGTGATGTTTCAGCCTGACGCTGATGCTGTTGGCACGATTCGGCGTGTCGCCGCGCTCGTCGTCGCTCCGGGACTGTCAGCGCGAGAAGTTCTGGATCGACTGGCGGCGGGTGTGGACAGCGCGTTCTTGCCACGCCCATTACTTATCGTGGATCGGCTGCCTCGCAATGAGTTGGGCAAATTGCCCCGCGAGAATCTGTTACAGGCGCTGCGAGACCGGCGGACCTGACTCAGGGCCTGATAACAGGCCCTCAGGTCGCGATCACCGCTTCGATTTCCACCAGCAGTTCGCGCCGGCAGACATCGGCCCCGACGAACAGGAACTCGCTGTTTGGAAACAACTGTCGCAGGCGCTGTTCGATCTTCGGCGTCAGCGCCGGGTCGCGCACATAGATCTTGAGCAGATCCTTGCCGGCCGAGCCGCGCGTGCGACTCACGTGGGGCGTCAACGCCGACAGGTTGCGCACCGTTTCCTCCAGCTGTTCCATCGGATTGTCGTGATGCTGGGAAACGTGGCCGACGATGCTCGCCGTACCCGAGATCAACACCGTGTCGTCCGGCGCGACCAGCGCGCGTGAGAAGCTCGGACTGACCGGACCGTGAACTCGCGGGTAGTGATAAGCGCTCACCTGTCGGGGATTTTCGACCGCCTTGCCCGGCACTTTGCCGGCCAGCCAGAACACTTGCAGCAGGTTGTCGGCGCGATGACGGCCCAGCGCGCTGGCGGACGGATAGCTCTGAATCCCGGCGCCCAGCCCGCGAGCGCGGCCCACGCAAAACTGGCGATAACGTTCCGAGTCGCCTTCACCTTCGTTGATGGCGTCCATGTAATTCCACATGCGCAGCAGGTGGCCGAATGCCGACTGCTCCTGGAAATCCTGAATCGCCTGATAGACGCGCTCGGACGTCAGCAGAATGCCGCCATGCTCGCGCTCGTCCAGCTCGACCACGGCGAACAGGTAATGTTCGTCATGCGCATATCGGATCCGCACGCCGTGCGCGTCGGACCATTGGCCAGTGTGGACAGGTCCACCCGCAAACCATAATTCCGCGGTGGGCGAGCCTTGCAGCGGCTCCAGCCCCACATCGATGGTCAGGGCGGCATGCGTCGGATTTCCGCTACTAGCCACATCTTCGAGCTTTCGGGCCCCGAAACGAATGGCCGCGAGCACGCCGCTCTGGCCGGCAGTCAGCGCGCGCGGTTGATAGGCGACTCGGAGCGTGGCGGGAAGGGGATCGGCGGGCTGTTCGCCGGAAATGCTGCGCATCACGGTGTCGGAAGGGCCGGAACCCCGGTGTTTTGCTTGCAAATCTCGCTCTCGCCAATCGGAACACAGGGTCAAAACGTGCGTGGCGTTCGAAGGCCGCGCGGCCTGGATGATACACTTCGCGCCCCGCGGTTCGCCGCTCCAGCGTTCACAACTGCCTCAACGAGGGCCTGATTCGTTCATGTCAGCAACTCAGTCGGCCGGCGAGCGTGAGCTTGCCGAACTCATCGTCACGGCGCTCAATCTGGAAGGCGTCGCGCCCGCGGACATCGATCCGGAAGCGCCGCTGTTCAAGACCGGATTGAGCCTGGATTCCATCGACGCGCTGGAACTGGCGCTGGAGATCTCCAAGCGCTACGGTTTCCAGCTGCGCTCCGATGACGAAAACAACGTCCGTATTTTCAGCTCGCTGCGCTCGTTGGCGGCGCATATCGAGACGCATCGGGTCGACAAGGTCGCCGCGCGTTGAGACTCCCGCATTGAGACGTTAAGAGCCGGTCCCTGCAAACATTCCACCCCGAGATGCAATCCCGCCCCCTGAGAGTCACCGCCTATACGCTGTGTTCCGCGGCAGGGGATGGGCGTGCGGCGACGGTGGCGGCGCTGCGCGAACGGCGCAGTGGCCTGGTTCGCAATGATTTCGGCCCGACGCCGATCCCGACCTGGATCGGTCGCGTGGCAGGGCTGGAGCAACAGCCGCTACCGGCCAGGCTCGCCGAGTGGGATTGTCGAAACAATCGCCTCGCCTGGCGCGGGCTGCTCGCCGACGGCTTCGCCCAAGCGGCCGAGGCTGCCCGCGAACGTTACGGAGCGGATCGAGTCGCCGTCGTGGTAGGCACGTCGACCTCCAGCATCGGCGCCAGCGAAGAAGCATACACACGCCTCGACGCGGACGGCCGCTATCCCGCCGACCTGCGCCGGCCCATCATTCACACGCCGCACTCGCTCGGCGATTTCGTCCAGCACGCGCTCGGGCTGACCGGCATTAGCGTCACGGTCGCGACCGCGTGCTCTTCCAGCGCCAAAGTGTTCGCACAAGCGGAACGGTTGATTCGCACCGGCATGGCCGATGCGGCCGTGGTAGGCGGTGTCGACAGCCTGTGTGGCAGCGTGTTGTTTGGTTTCAATTCGCTCGAACTGGTGTCATCCGAGCCTTGTCGTCCATTCGATGTCGAACGTCGAGGCATCAATCTCGGCGAAGCAGCCGGTTTCGCGCTGCTGGAGAGACAAGCCGTGCGCGGTCCCTGGTTGCTGGGCTACGGCGAGTCGAACGACGCACATCACATGTCGACGCCGCATCCGGAAGGGCTCGGTGCGCGCGTGGCGCTTGCCGACGCGTTGAAGCGCGCGGAGCTGCAGCCCAAACATATCGACTACATCAATCTGCACGGCACGGCGAGTCAAAAGAACGACGAGGTCGAAGCCAAGGTCGTCGCCGACACGTTTCCAGCCACCACGTTTGCCAGTTCGACCAAGGGTTGGATGGGACACACGCTGGGCGCGGCGGGCATCGTCGAAGCGGCGATCAGTCTGCTGGCGTTGGATCACGGTCTGCTGCCCGGCACGTTGAACGCACAAACGCTCGATCCGGCGTGCGGTCCGCAGATTCAACGTGACAATGCCGAGCGCAAGATTCGC
>JBEVKA010000062.1:0-10377 GCA_040509855.1 Steroidobacter sp. | reverse complement strand
CCAGGAAACGCAGGTCACCGGATGCAGGGCGGTCTGCTCATCGACCGTGTCCCAATGAACGTCATCGCGCCAGCGCCACTCGCCGTCATACACATTGCAGCCTGGTGTTTGCAGCCCGACGTCGGCGGCGAATTCCTTGAACTCGCCAATGGTTATTTCGCGAGGCGCGAATGCGATGGGAGCCGAGATATTCACCGGATGCGGCGGTTGCTCTGCGCTTTCCGCCGCCGATCCCTGGATGAAAGTCCCCGACGGCACCACGCTCATGAGCGGGCAAGTGGGACAGTCGCGAAACACCTGGCCCACGGCCGGTGTCACGATGTTTGATCGAGGCCGCGCAGCTTCGTCTTCGAGCGCGAAGAAATATCCAGCGGCGATGAGGGCAACCGTGACAGTGCCTCCGATCAGCCAGAGAGTCGCCGGGCGTTTGGATTTGCCGGAGAATTCGTCGATGAACTCCCGAGCGGACGGTGTTCTGCGCGCTCGTTCGAACGCCAGCCCACGAGCGATCGCACTGTATTGGCACGGCGTAAGTTGAGAATGACGTGCGAGCTTGGCGCCTGCGGCGCGCGCGTCAAGTGATGACATGCGGCCGAATGGATGCAATCCCGTCAGCAACTCATGAGCCATACACGCCAGGGCATAAACGTCGTCGCGCGGATCCGCGTCTTTTTCCTCGAGCATCTCCGGGCTCGCATAGGGCGGCGTCAAGGCACTGAGCACTTCGACAGCGTCGGGTTCCGTGCTGCTTTCCTGGTGTCGGGCGAAGAAACGCGAGATGCCGAAATCGATCACCTTTACTTCATCGGTCGCCGTGATGATGACGTTGGCCGGCTTGAGGTCGCCGTGCACGATGCCGGCGCGATGAGCGAATTCGAGAGCGCTGGCGATACTGGTGATGATTCGATTCGTGTCTTGCCGCGTGTAGCCGGTCTCATCCGCGCTTGCCAACCGTGTTTGCAGCGACGCGCCCGACAAGTACTCCATGGTCATGAACACGGCCTCGTTATCGCGATCGATGTCGATCACGCGGACGATGTTCGGATGACTGAGACTTTGCAGCTTGTGCGCCTCGCGTTCGAGCGCCTGCATCGAGTCCGAATAGTGATCGCACGGGACGGTCAGCACCTTCACCGCGAGATAGGGATTTTGCGACCGAGCCTCGACACGCCGCAGGTCGACGGCTTTGTAGACGCAGCTCATGCCGCCGACGCCGATCAACTCTTCGAGCTGATATCGATCGACCAGCATGCTGCCGACGGTGGGATGGTGAGCGGTGTCCGCCGGCAGGGACATCGCGCGACCGTCGCGAAACACTGTTTTTGTTTCGTCGTTTGCATGCGCCAACGAGCCGCGAAACGGCAGGGTGAGGTCCCCGGCATCCTGCGGAGAACTCTCACTTGCTTCGTCGCAGCATGCGCGCGTGGGAATGTTCTTGTGAATTTTTGACATGCGAGGCACCGGCCGAATCGGATATTCCGGCAAAAACGATGTCATTCGCAAGCGCGATGAGGGGCATCGAAACGCTGCTGCGTAGCGGCAACCAGCTCAATCCTGGAAATAAGTGCCTTGAAGGGAGATCGCCAGCACGTATTTATATGACTGCGTGATGTCCTGAACCACGGTCGGAACATCGCGAAAGTCTTTCTGGTCGTAGCGTTGTTTCTTCTCGTCGAACCGCTGATACACGGCTTCGAACTCGACGTATTGCGACAGGCTCAAGGGAAAGAGGTCGGTGGTCTCGCGTTCCGCGAAAATAATCTCCAGGGTGAGTTTGCCTTTCTTATAACCATCGGGCGGGCGCAGGTTCGAAACCAGGGGCTTGCCGTTGGTCGTTCGCGTGATGTACGGCGGCCTGTCGCCGAGAAATCCATCGTAAGGATTGGTCATGACTTCGCGCAGCGTGTAATGCGGCAGTTTCCATCCGTCCGCGGCGAGTTGGTTTTCCAGGCCGAGCATGGTCGTCAGGAAATCGCCGTTCATTCCATAGAAGTGCGTGACGCGAAACCGGCAGCTATGAGCGAAGCTGCGTTTGTATTTCCAGTTGTCCTTCTCTCGGTAACAGCGATCGTGTGTCGCTGTCGCGTGTGGCGCGAAGTTCTTGTTCGCATCGAGCGTGGCGAAGGCCGCATCGATGGCTTGTGTCATCGCGACTCGCTTGCGCGTGATCTCATCGCCGGTGAAGTCGGGCGGGAACAGGTCCTCGACGATTTCGTCCAGGCGGCCGTAAACACAGCCCGAGAGCGGTAGCGCCGCGAGAACAGTGAACATCCATTTCATGGCCAGAACCCTATCTGGCCATATCGCCGTAAACAATCACGTGTCGTTGTGTCGCGAAGGGCAAGCCTCGCGGTATCGGAGAGTGATACCAACGGACAGGGTGGATGTTTGGTAGGTGCGTCGGTCTGGTTCGGAGGGGAATGTTTATAAAGGAACTCGAAATGCGTAACTCTACGGATCGAGCGGGCACCGCTGTTGCGCTCGCCATGATCGCGAGCGTGGCGTTTGCTGCAGAGGAGCAACCTGCTGTCGTCACGGGTGGCAAGAAGGAAGTCACGGTGAATTCGTTTGCCTCCGATGAGGATCGGTTGGACGGCGATCATCTCAAGCTCCGTGTGAACGTCACCGGCTTTGCACCGCTGGATGGAGCGGCAACGGGTCTGTGTGCCCCCAAGGAATCGAAGCTCAAGGTGTCCAAGCACGAGGGCGACACTGTCTATCTATTCTTCAAATCGATTCCGGCGGATGTCTCCGGCTGCAGTTCGATGGTAAATGACAGCACGCAGTACCAGATCAGTGCGACGACGCTGAACCGGCATGCCTATCGGCGCACCGGTGTGACGTTCGGTGCGCTGATCGTGCCATTCAAACTCTATCTGGGCGACGACAGCAGATTGTCCGCTTCCTCCACGATCGCGCCCTACGTGGGGTTTCGCTGGTTGTCGACGCACGATCTGGCTTTCACGCCGGTGGTTTCCGCTGGCCTGGGGCTCGTGCCCGTGGCCGACGATTCGACGGGAGAGACTTCGACCCGATCGGCTTTCTCGACCGCGGTCGGTGTGCTGCTGACCCATAGCAAGAACGAGAAATTCAACGCCGGCCTGCTGGTCGGCAAGGATTTTCTTTCCAAGAACGATCGCGAGGGCGACCCCGCTATCGACAATCTCTGGTTCTCGCTGTACGCGGGTTACAGCCTGTAGCTCATCATGGCGTCACCATTCGCAAGGTGTATCGCCGTCCTGGCGGTGGCAATTTTATCGGCGCTGGCGCCAGCTGCGGCGCCGGCGTTCACTTACTCGGAGCACTACGCGATCACCTTGGGTTCGTTGGACGCTGCATGCCAGATCCGTAAGGAGGCGGGAATCTCCGAACGAGAGCAAAGTGCTGCCAGCTTGATTTGTGGCAGCGGCCTGCTGCGCTCTTGCCTGGCCCACATGACCGCGTTGGCGGGCGACTACACCAAGGAATCCACCGAGCTCTACAAAGTCTGGCCAGGCTTGATGGTTGGTGACGCCATCGACTGCGACGCGGTGGTTTCGAACTTGAGTCTGCTCGAGGTGCTCGAGCCCGATGTGCCGACGCTGGAATTACCGGAAATCACATTGCCTGACGCGCAGTTGCTGGCTGGCAAGTGCGAGGTGCCCGATCAGGATGTATTGGTCGCCAGCTGGCGCAAGCGCATGTGGCGTTGGGTGACATTGGCGATGAGCAATGCCGATCATTTCCAACCGCAATCGGCGACGTCGTGGAAAGCAACGGTCCGTGACTTGTCCGAGAATCTCACCGAGAGCCCGCATTGGTTGGCGACGAAGCAGGCATTCGCTCTGCATTATCTGGAGGATTCCTTCTCCGCCGGACACATCGGTCTGGATCGTCGCGCTGGTTTGGGGTTACGGCAGGACTACAGCCACGCATATCACGACGATCTGAATCGCGCGGGGCAAGTCCTGGCCAATGAGCTCGAAAAACCCTGGTTTTCTTATGGCGATGGCAATCTATGTACCCAGACACTGTATCTGGACGTCGCGCCGAACGCTGGAATCAACTGGAGCGTGAATTCGGAAACCCTGATGACGCTGTTCGGCCGCGGAGTGACCTCCCGGGACAGGGACGAGAAGCTGGACAAAGCCGACGTATCGGAGTTCGCGAAGCTGCTGGCGAGAGTGATTAATTCCACGGGAGCCAGTGGCAGTGGGTTCACCGGGATTCGGGTCGCGTCTCTGCCCGTGGACTCCAAGGTGCTCCTGATCTGCAACAAATTCATGTTCTGCGACAAGCTCGAAGTGTTGATCGGGCAGTTTTCCAGCAAGCACTCCGACCGCAACCCGATATGCGAACAGATTGCGGACGACGGTGCGCCGTCGCCGAGATTGCGTTTGTATGGATGCAGAGATACCGCCATTCACGTGCTGAGTGCGGCAACCCATGCACAGCTCGCGTTTCTGTTGCAACTCGACGGACACACTCGAGCCGCGAAAGATGTGTTCGCGCGCGCCAGCGAGCGCGTTCCAACGAGATATGGCGGGCCGCAACCTGAGCTGACCCTGGCCCGTCCCAACGCAGAGACTCGATCCAGTCTGTTGCTCGACTATGCGGCGCCAGAAAAGAGTGTCGGTGAGTTCGTGGATTTTCCTCACGACCTCTGGGGTTTCGACCGCGGCCTGCGGCGTGGCCATCGCGAGTACCTGAATGAGTACACGGTCGATTTTGGTGTGGAGCGAAGATTGAGCGAAAAATGGCCGGTAGCGGCGAGATTTGCGCTGCTGACGCTCCAGGACGATTCGCTGGCGGTGATGGACCAGGCCGAGCTGACTTGGGAAGTATTTCGCCTGCACGATCCGTGGTCCCACGTGTTCGCCGTGACGCCGATCGTCCAGGCCGGTGTCAATTCGCTGCTCGATGGCCCCAGCAAGCGCAACTTGTTCGGCGGCGTCGGCATCGGACTGGAATTTCACGTCGGCCGTTTCATCGTTCAGCTCAAAGGCTCCCGCGCCAAGCATTGGCCCCATGATGACGGGCCGGAGCAAATGAGTACCCGCGTGACCATCGGGCTGAAGATTCCCTCCATGCGCCTGTTGTAGGCTGGGAACAATTGCTCACGCAAGCGGTGCCGTGACTCGTTATGATGTAGCCCTTCAGCCAGCCCTCCCGGACATCGGCAATCGCGATGTGATGGTGCCAGCCAACCAGCACACGGGGAGGCTTCACCATGTTTGTTCGATTTTGCGCACTGGCCGCGACAGTGGCGGGCGGGCTGTTTGCGGCCATGAATGTCGGCGCACAGTCAAAGGACGGCACGCTCGAGGAAGTCGTGGTGACCGGGCGGGTGCAAAAGCTATATCGCGCTCCGGAGACCACGGTCGGCAAGATGCCGAGCGATCCGCTCGAAATTCCGCAGGCGGTGCAGGTCATCACCACGCAGCTGATCGAAGATCAAGGGGCGCGCGACGTCACCGATCTGTATCGAAACATCTCCGGCGTCAGTTTCTTTTCTTATGCGGGCGTGACGTTCCGCGGCTTCCGGCAGGACGGTGTTTACTACGACGGCATGCGTGGCGATCCGTTCATTGCCTTCTCGGTGCCGCAGCTGTTCAACATCGAGCGGGTTGAAGTGCTGAAAGGTCCCGCGGGCATGTTGTATGGCCCGGGTTCGCCGGGCGGCACGATCAACTATGTCACCAAGACGCCGAGCGATACGTTCAGCGCGCAAGTCACGGCGGTCGCCGGGAATTACGATCGGCGCGGCGGATCGGCCGAAATCACCGGTGCCATCGTCGAAGATCGGTTGAGCGGTCGCGCCGGATTCTTCTATGAGGACCGCGACAGCTTCCGGCGCAACGCCGAGAACGAAGGCCTGATCGGCGACGTGGGGCTGACATATCACCTCACCGAGACTCTCGATCTCACCGGGCAGTTCACGCGCTACGACCAGGAATTGCCGGGCAATCGCTTGCGTGGCGTGCCGGTGAGTCTGAACGGCGATTTCCTCACCGACATTCGCTGGAATCACAACGAGCCCACCGATTTCCTGAACACCAAGGCCGACGTGTATCAGGCGCGGCTCGCCTGGAATCCGGCAGGGGCAATCTCGGGCGAAGTGTCAGTGCGTTACTTCGATGCAACGGAAGCCCAGGAATATCACGAGCAGCGCGATCTGCTCGACACCGATCGTAACGGCGTGCCCGACACCATCAGCCGCGAATTTCGCGATCAGCGGCGCATGGCTGAGGGCTTGGCATTCGGCGGCAATCTATGGGGCGATGTTGAGACATTCGGCCTGAAGCATCGATTGCTTCTCGGCGGCGATTGGTACCAGGAGGACAACACGCAGCTGTCCCGCACGTTGACCGCTCCGACGCGCGGCCGTCCGGGGCCGAACCGGTCGATCAACAATCCCGTATATGGTTTGACGAGCGGTGCTGCGTATAACCGATCGTCGCGGCCGTACACGCGCTCGGCGAATGAGAGCGAGCGTTGGGGTGTTTATCTTCAAGACCAGATCGCGCTTGGCGAACGGTTCATGGTGATCGGCGGTGTGCGACACGATCAGTTCGATGATCTCAACAAGGTCAACGGCGTCAACTACGACGACAGCGATCTGACCTGGCGCGCGGGCCTGATTTATAAAGTCCGTAAGGATGTGTCGACGTACGTGAGCTGGTCGGATGCGTTCGAGCCGCAGTCGGTGGCGAACCAGCTGCCAGCTGTGGGCGGCCCGTTCGATCCGGTGCGGGGTGAACAAATCGAGGCCGGCGTGAAGACGGCTTTGCTCGACGGCCGCATTCAAGCCAACCTCGCCGTCTATCAGATCATTCGTGAAAACATCCTGCAGACCGACACCACGCGCCCGCCCGTCTATGGTCTCACCCAGCTGGCGCCGATCGGCGAAGTGACCTCGGAAGGCGCGGAGATCGATATCGCCACGGACGTCACGCCCGACTGGGTTGTGACATTCAACTATGGTTACAACGATGCGCGCGTCAGCGGATCGGTTCCGGGTCAGGCGATCACCAACTCGGTGGGAACACGCTTCGTCAACGCTCCGGAACACAAGCTCGGGTTCTGGACGCGTTATCAGGTGGAGTCGATTCGCACGGCGTTCGCGCTCGGCGGCGAATATCTCTCGGAGCGCAGAGGCTTCGATGGTGAACGCGTGCAGCCGTACACGATCTTCGACGCGTCCATCATCACGACGTTCGATTTCGCGGAAGTCATGCTGCGCGTCGAGAACATTTTCGACGAAGTCTACGCAGCGTCCGGCTTCGGCCTGAGAAATGGTTCGTTCCCTGGCGAGCCGCGCACCGCGTTCGTGGAGCTGCGCAAGAAGTTTTGAGACATGCAGAGCGCGGTAGAAACTATCGAAGAGCGCACCAGCGCGTTCGCCGGGCCGCTGGTCAAACGCCGGCTTTGGTGGGTCATTCACAGCTGGGTGGGCTTGAAGCTCAGTCTGTTCATGGTGTGGGTGCTGTTCACAGGCACCTTCGCCGTGTTCTCGGTTGAGATGGATTGGCTCGCGCGTCCGGCGCTGCGTGTCCAGCCACAGGATGCGCCGCATGTTTCGTGGGGAACGATGACGGCAGCGGCGATGTCGGCGCTGCCAGAAGGGCGCGTCACGACGTTGTATTCGCCTCCACATGCCTGGTTCGCCGCCGAGGCCATTGCGTTGGTCGGCGACGACGATCGCAAGCGTATCTATATCAATCCATACGATGGCCGGGTGCAGGGCGTGGCGTCATGGATGAGCTGCCAGCGGTTCTTCCGCGAGATGCACCGGCATCTGCTGCTGCCGGCGAAGTACGGCATTCCGATTGTTTCCTCACTGTCGATCCTGCTGCTGCTGTCGATCATCACCGGGCTGGTGACTTATAAGAAGTTCTGGCGCGGTTTCTTTCGCCTGCCTCAAGGCGGCAGCGCGCGACGGCTGACGGGCGATCTGCATCGCTTCGGTGGACTGTGGTCGCTTTGGTTCACGATCCTCATCACGCTGACCGGCGCGTGGTATCTGGTGGAATCACTGGGCGGTGGTGCGCCGGTGTCTCGCCAGCCCAAGGCAGAGGCCAGCGTCGATTCGCATCTTGATGCCGCGCGCATCGATGAGTTCGTCGCCATCGCTCAACGTGCGTACCCGAATCTACAAATCAGGGAACTGCGTTTACCGGAAGACGGCCGCCCGCTGGGCATCTTCGGTCAAGCCGATGCCGTGCTCGTGCGCGATCGGGTCAACGGCGTTTGGATCGATCCGGCCAGCGGCGAAGTGCTGGGCGTCGTGAAGGGAGAAACGCTGTCCGTTCACCAGCGTATCTCCGAAATGGCGGATCCGCTGCATTTCGGCACCTGGGGCGGCATGACCACCAAGGTCGTGTGGTTTTTATTCGGCCTGGTGATGACCGGACTCTCGGTCACCGGCATCATGATCTACTGCGTGCGACTCAAGAAGGCCTACGCCTCGGAGCGCCCATCGACAGACAATCACTGGCTGCGCCGGGCCTGGGATGGCATGGGGTCGTGGGGATACATCGGCGCAGGAATCATCCTGTTGAGTCTTGTTATGATCCCGGGGTGGCTGGCCCGGTGACGACTCGATGGATCGACCTATAGTTCGCTTCGCTGAACATCAGGATTTGAACGGCATCCTGCAGCTCTACAAAGAGCTGCGGCCGCACGATCCTGAGCTTGCTTTCCACGATGCAAACATCGCGTGGCTCAGGCTTCTGGATCAGCCGCACCTGCGGGTCGTCGTCGCGGACACGCAGGGACATCTGGCCTCCACCTGCATGATCGCCATCATCACCAGTATCGCCAGCGGCGCTCGCCCCTTCGCCGTGATCGAGCACGTCGTCACACTAGCCCAATTCCGCGGCCGCGGCCTGGCACGCGCGACGGTGCAATACGCCCTCGATTTCGCCTGGTCGCAAAACTGTTGCAAGGTGATGCTGCTCTCAGGCGTGCAGCGACCCGAGGCGCATCGCCTTTATGAGGCGATGGGATTCAACGGAGATGTCGAGCGCGGGTTTGTTATTAAACCTGTGTCAGCCTCGCAACCCCTGCGTTGATGACATCACGGATGCGCTCCACGAACGCGGCCGCATCGGCATGTTGCCGTCCGTAGTCGACTGCATGCTGGACTGCCAACTCCGCTCCGTGACGCACCTGATCGAGCAGTTGCTGAGCAGCTCTTTCGGACTTGCCGGTGATCTGACGCACGAACTTCAACAAGCGAGCGCGATCGGGAAACTGTTTGGAATCACCCATCGTGAGCGCCAGCGTGTCTCGGCGGATGTAGGGTATGGTCGATACGATATCGTACGCAGGCGCAAGCGCCACCGTGTCTTCGGCGTGCCGATAGATCACACCAAAGTTCTTCAGGTGCGCATCACCGTTCCCGACAGTGCAGCTGTAGGCGACCATGAGCGCGTACTGTTCGCGCGCTTGGGCGAGATTCTGTGGCGATATGAAGCTGGCCATGCGCCTGGCAATTCCCTCATACGAGCCGTCGTATCGTCCGTGTGAACGACGGCCATCGAGCACACAGAAATCTTCGATCCCAAGATACGAACCATCAGTGGCCAGGTCGAAGCGGTCCACGACCAGCAGCTGTCTGTTTTCGGAAAGCCGGATACCGGGCGTCGGGATGCCCGCGGCCGCGGCCCCGCGCATGCAGATGAATTCGTTGGCCGCAAGCTCCGGATATTCCCTCGGATCGAAGGACTTGACGATGTGAGTTGCGCCCTGATGCGTGATCTTCTCGGGCTGCTTGATTTCTCGGACCAGTATCTTCGGCTGCATGCCAGAGATGCCGGAGTAGGTCGCGAATCGCTCCAGCAAGTGCGCAAACAGGTCCGCACCGCCCTTGTACGTGAGAATCTCCCTCAGGTCCTGAGTCGGAACGTTTTCATCGATCGTGTTCTGCAGCGAGTAACGCAGTCGTCCGATTTGAGACGAGCCCACGATCTGCAGCAGATCGAGGTCGTCGAATTCGGGAATGGT
This sequence comes from Steroidobacter sp., assembly GCA_040509855.1. GTDB lineage: Bacteria > Pseudomonadota > Gammaproteobacteria > Steroidobacterales > Steroidobacteraceae > Steroidobacter. The sequence continues at coordinate 390 of JBEVKA010000062.1, read as the reverse complement.
CTTCGCGAACTGCAGGCGAAGGCGTTCGCGAAGCGCACCCTCGGGCAGATTCATTTCGAACAAAGGCAGCAGGCCTGCCATCGAGTCGTATTGATCGACTCTGACCGGCATGGTCAGAGACACTGCATTGTTCGCGTCGGTCCCGTCGCGATAGCCAAAGAGCAGGGTGTCCTCGTCCACATCGGATCGTGCGATGACGCCGACCGGCACGTTGCTCGAGAACACGTGCAGCGGCAGCTTCTTCACGAGCGGCGACGCTCCGCTCGCATATCATCGATCGTCGGTCGGCCTTTGCGGGGAGCGATGGTGATTTCGAGACCGACCTGCTCGAGTAGCGCGGCCAGCTTGGAGAATCCGATCTCTTCGCATCGTCCGCCCTCGATCGCCGAA
>JBEVKA010000061.1:0-10093 GCA_040509855.1 Steroidobacter sp. | reverse complement strand
CGCACCGCCCCCCCGCGCCGCGGCCCGCTCCCCACGTCGCCGTCGCGTTTGAGCTTGAGTGCGCGTGCAAGGGACAACTCGCGTGCACCACGCGCGACCACACTCGGATCGTCTGCACCCAAGGTGAATGTTGTAACTCGCGGCAACACCTGATCGAGTCCGGCGAGCTGCCACACGGGTCGGCCCGCTTCCTTGGCCTCCAGATCCCACAACGCACAGTCCAGCGCGTTGCGCGCGCCGCCCAACGGCAACAACGTTTGCAGTTGCTGTCGGTCGATTCCGTCTTCGATCTGCGAGCGATGCGACTCGAGCGTCGCGACCATGCGATCGGTCGAATCGTTCAAGTAATAAACGCCTGCAGCCTCACCGCGGCCCGACAAGTCACCTCTGCGCACAGTGACCACGGCCACCGGCACTTCCGTAAACGTATGCCCCGAAATCCGGAACGGCGACTTCAGCCGCAAGCGTTCGATCTCGACCTGCATCTGCAGCTTGGACATGGCTCAGTAGTTCACGTCGAAGGCGATGAGATGGAACGCCAGCGCGATGTACAACATCACCAGTAATGAGATCGCCAGCACGATGGCCCACGCTTTCGCGTACCAGGAACGCGAACTGCGCACCACCACGGTCGCGTTCCAGACACCCAGTGCAGCGCCGCCGAAGAACACCACGACGGACAACAACTGCAGCGTCCATAGCAAGCCATCCGAGCTCGATGTCAGCAGGCTGAGATCGTCGAGCATCCGGGTCGCCGTGATGGCCCAGACGATCAGCAACGCCATGACCGCAGTGGACGCAACTCGAACCCAGCGATGCGCTTTCGCGTCCTGCCCTTCGAGCCGGTAAGGCACTGCGTAGTGTCGTCGCACCAACGCCGAGGTCGGCCACGCCAGCACCGTCAGCAGCAACGCGATCAGACCGATGCTCACCGCAGGCAACAACCAAGCGGGCGATTTCGCGGTGGACGGCCGATCGAACATCATGAAGGGCGACAGTCCATCGAAGCTGAAGCGCACCACCTGTCCATCCTTCACTTCGGCGGCGAGCAATGTCTTGCCGTTGACCTGGCGCCACAGGAACGGCTCGATTTCCTTCCACTTCACCGGCGCGCCAGCCAGGCCGTCCGCCAGCGACACGCTGATGGTGTGGTCTTCGTTGGCCATCACTTTGATCGGGCTCAGCAGGCCCAGCGCGCTGAAGAAGCTGCTGTCGATGCGGCGCGAGTTGTCGTAGATGCCGGCGATCATGCCGGCATGCTCAGCCGCAGTCTTTTCATCGACGCTGCCCTCGGCCGGCGCACCCGGGAAATAACGATCGGCGAACTGCTCGAACAGTGTCGAGCGAATGTGATGCGTGCCGCCTTCCTTGCCGGCGCTGTTCATGGAAATGAACAAGCCCACGCCATCGTCGATGAACAGACTCAGGTCGCTGTGAAACCAGTTGGTGTCGCCGCCATGACCGACGATGCGACGACCGTTGTAGTTCTGCTCATAGAACCCCAACAGCATTCGCTGCACGCGCGGCAGGATGGTAAGCGCCGTCGTATGCATCTGCTCGGCGGTCTTCTCTTGCAGGATCCTGCCGGAGCCGTACGCGCCATTCTGCAAATGCGCGATCATGAATTTCGCCATGTCTGCGCCGCTGGCGGACAGGCTGCCCGCCGGCGCGACTCCGACGATTTCAAATGGCTTCGCCTGGCCATCGGATGCGCGGCTGTAACCTTTTGCCATTTGCGGCTTCAGCTGCTCGGGCAGCGGCTGGCGAAACGTCGCGTTCTTCATGCCCAGCGGGCCGAAGATGTGCTGATCCAGATAGTCATCGAACGACACACCGGCAGTGCGCTCGACGATGTAACCCGCAAGCGCCGTCGCGTAGTTCGAATAAGCGGGTGTGGTTCCGGGAGCGAATATTCGTTCCGGCACCCAGTCGCGCAGATGCTCACCCAGCGTTGGATTGGCTTCGCCCTCCACGCCCATCAACTCTTTCAATTGTTCTTCGAAGCCGGCGGTGTGAGTCATGATGTTGCGCAAGGTCACCGGCTGACCGTCGCGCTCCGGAATCTTGAAATCCAGGTAGGTGTTGACGTCGGCATCCAGATCGAGCTTGTTCTGCTCGACCAGCTGCATGACCGCGGTCCAGGTGAACAGCTTCGACACCGAGCCGGGACGAAACAAAGTGAGATTGGGATCGACCGGCGTGCGCGCGGCCACGTCCGAGTAGCCATAACCCTTTTGCGCGAGCACCTGGCCGTCCTTCACGACCACGACCACGGCGCCGGCAATGTCAGCTGTTTGCAGGGCGTAGGGAAGAAATCCGTCCAACCACGCCTCGACATCGGCAGTCGTCAGTTGGGCGACCGAGGGCGTGATGTCTTGTTGTGGAATCGCGGTTTCGCTTGCGGGGCCCGGAGGCGCCAGCGGCGGGCCCTCCTGCGCCCACGCGGCGCCGAGCAAGGAAATCAGAACCGCCATCGACGTCAGCACTTTGCGGATACGCATCCGGATCCTCGTCCTCGCCTGAAGGGGTGCCGTTCTAACCGCGGCAGCATTTTCTCTTATTGGCAATAATAGTCCTGATTAGAGAATCGTCAACCTGATCGTGCAGCCCCGACCCGAAACCGCCCAGAACTGCTTAATCACGCGCTTTAGGTAGAATCCGTCCCGATGAAAAACGACAAGCATCCGCCCGCGGCCCCGCCGGCCGCGAAAGCCGCCCGCTCTCCCGACAAACCCACGCTCGGCCGTGTGCTGCGTTCGTTGCGCACTCGGAACGACTGGACGCTGAAAGAAATGAGCGAGCGCACCGGCATTCCGCTGTCGACCCTCGCCAAGGTAGAGCACGATCGGCTGACGCTGACCTATGACAAGCTGCTGCAGCTTAGCGAGCGGCTGAAGATCCGCATGTCGGATCTGTTCGCCGAGACGGTCGAAGCGCCTCAACAAGCGATCACGGCGCGACGGAGTGTCGGAAGCATCGATCGCGCGGTCCGAGTCAACACCCAGAATTACGACTACTACTATTTATGCTCCGAGCTGCGACGGAAGCGCATGATTCCGATCATCGCGCGCATCCGCGCCAAGAGCGTCGAGGAATTCGGCGAACTCGTGCACCACTCCGGCGAGGAATATATTTTCGTGCTCGAAGGCCGCGTGGCGATTCACACCGAGTTCTACGATCCGATCGTGCTCGACGTCGGCGAGTCCATTTATATCGACTCGAACATGGGCCATGCCTACGTGGCCGCGCAGGGCTGTGACGAAGCCACGGTGCTCGCCGTCTGTTCCAGCGCCGAGGAAGAAGACCTCATGGAATCGCTGATGGAAATGCCGCACATGAAACTCAGCCCGCCGACCGATGTTGCGCGCACGCCTCAGTCGACAAAAACCAAGGCGCGCGGCAAGAAATCCGTCTCCTGATCTGCCAAGATACGCCGCAGCCGAACCGTCCGCCGAGGACGGAGGCGAACCGGGGAGTACTCTTGGATTCTCGCGTCTTTTTTCGACGCATCGTCTGCTGGCCCACGGTCTGGGTGTGGGCGTTGCTGCTGCCCGTCGCCGCGCCCGCGGACGACCTGATCGAGCGGTTCGCGACCATCGAGACAGTGTGGGCTTCACGCATCGCGCCGGACGGCAAGCACGTCGCGCTGGGCTGCTCGACTCAGCAGGGTTTGCGCGCCGCCTGCGTCTATGAAGTGGATGCGATCGGCAAGAAACCCGTCGTCTACAAAAGCCCCGCCAATCAGCGCATCGAGAATTTGTTCTGGGCCGGGCCCGACTGGCTGCTGCTGCACGTAAGTCGCAACGACGACGTCAAGGCAGTCAGCGACAACATGTCCCTGCTCCGCCTCGACCGGCTGATCGCCAACAACGTGCGTACCGGGCAACGTTCGGTGCTGCTGGAAAAGGATGTACCGCTGCAGCTCGATCTCACCGATGTGGCCGCCACACCCGCGGAGTGGCCCGGCGAAATCGTCATGCGTGCCACCAGCGACTACGGCGATGGCGCTTACCGTGTCGAGTTGAGCAGCGGCAGAGCGAAGGTTCTCGAACGTTACTCGCCGTTGACCATGCACGTGCTGTTCGACGAGGCCGGCGTGCCGGTGCTGGAGCTCAAGTACGATCGCAAGCAACAGCGCTATGTGCTGATGTCGCGCAAGGACGGCGTCGAACATTCCATCGACGAGAGCGATACCGAGGAAGTTTCGCCGCTCGACTGGGCCGGATTCATCGAAGGCGGCAGCAAGCTCGCCGGTCTCGGCTATGCGAACGACGGCACGGTGCAGCCGTATCTGTACGACGTCGCGACTCGCAAGCGCACGCATGCCGATGCGTCGCTGCAGAGCTTGAACATCGGCGGCTGGATTTCCGAACGCACGTCCGATGCCGTAGTCGGCGTTTACTACACGACCGATGTGCCGAGACAGAAGTTCTTCGACGAAACATTGGAGCGCGCCCGCCTGGCCCTATCCAAGGCGCTGCCGGACCAGACCGTCTATCTCACTTCATGGTCGGCGGATCGAATGCTGATTACGTTGTGGGCGGCGCCGTTCGGCGCCTCGGAAACTCATTATTTGTTCGATCGCAAGCAGGGAACATTGTCGCCGCTCGGCGCTGCGCGTCCGCTGCTGAGCGACTTGCCGCCAGTGACGACGACGAGCATCAAGTACGCCGCGCGCGATGGCCTGACCATCGAAGCCTTCCTCACCTTCCCTGTCGGCAAGGTCGCCAGCGACGGGCCGTTTCCACTGGTGTTGATGCCGCATGGTGGCCCGAGCGAGCGCGACGACGCGAGCTTCGACATGCTGGTTAGTTTTTTCGCGCACCGTGGCTACGCGGTGCTGCGGCCGAATTTCCGCGGCTCCGCCGGTTATGGCCTGGAGTTTCGCAAGAAAGGTTACGGTGAGTTTGGCGGCGCGATGATCGAGGACATCATCGACGGCACCCGCTTCGTCATCGGCAGCGGCGTGGTCGATCGCAATCGTATCTGCAGCCTGGGCGGCAGCTACGGCGGCTACGCGGCGATGATGGTCGCGTTACGCGAGCCGGAACTGGTGAAGTGCGTCGTTTCCATCAGCGGCGTCACCGATCCCACCACACTGTTCGGCGAACGGCTCAAACTCTTCACCCAAGGCTCTAGTGTCATGCGCTTCTGGGAGAACTATATCGGCAGCCGCTTTCGCGGCAAGGAAGAAATCATCGCTGCTTCTCCGGTGCGCAGCGCGCAGCGCATGCCGGTACCGGTGCTGCTCATGCATGGCACCGACGACGTCAACGTGCCGGTCGGCCAGTCGCGGCATCTGAAGAAACGCCTGGATGGATACGGACGCCCCGCGAAATATGTCGAGATCAGGGGCGCGGATCATTATATGAATTCAACCAGCGCGCGACGCGTGCTGCTCCAGGAAAGCGACGCGTTCCTGGCGAAGTATCTGGCGAACAAATAACGTCAGGTCAGCGTGCGCCGTCCGGCGAGCGCGTGAGCAAGCGTGCCGCCGTCGACGTATTCGAGCTCGCCGCCGATCGGCACGCCGTGAGCGATGCGGCTGGATTTCACTTGATTACGAGCTGCGATCTCGGAGATGACGTGCGCGGTAGCGTCACCTTCGACAGTGGTGCTGGTCGCCAGGATGGCTTCCTTCACCGATCCGTCCGCCAGCAATGTTTCCAGTTGAGCAAAGCCCAGCTCGTCGGGACCAATGCCATCGAGTGGCGAAAGATGGCCCATCAACACGAAATAAGTGCCGCGATAGCTGCCCGACTGCTCGATCGCCGCGACATCCGCAGGTGATTCGACGATACACAACATCGTTTGATCTCGCGCCATCGACGCACAGATGGGGCACAGCTCGGCATCAGCAAACATGCGGCAGCGCTGGCAGCGCCCGACACCTGCGACGGCTTTCTGAAGCGCATCGGCGAGCAGCCCGGCGGCGTTGCGGTCTTTTTCGAGCAAATGAAACGCCATGCGCTGCGCCGACTTCGGCCCGACGCCGGGCAGGCAACGCAGCGCTTCGATCAGGCGCACGAGGGAGGGAGGATAGATCATTGGAAGCGGTTGGCGGTTAGCGGTTGGTCAGGAAGCCCGGTGCTTGCTGCGTCGTCGTGGTCAATCCTCGAACCTCTTCTTCACCAACCGGCAACCGCTAACCGCCAACCGCTTCCTCAGAACGGCATCTTGAAACCGGGCGGCAGGTTCATGCCGCCCATCAGGCTCGACATGCGCTCCTGGGTCGTGCGCTCGACCTTTTGCACGGCGTCGTTGACGGCGGCGGCGACCAGATCCTCCAGCATGTCCTTGTCGTCGCTGCTGACGATCGAGGGATCGAGCGTCACGCGCTTCACTTCATGCTTGCCGGTCATCACGACCTTGGCCATGCCGCCGCCCGCTTCGCCCGTCACTTCGAGCGCGGCGATTTCGGCTTGCGCGCGCTGCATGTTCGCTTGCAGCTGCTGCGCCTGTTTCATCATGTTGCCGATGTTGCCTTTCATAAAAACTCCATCAATTGTCGGTCGGCCGGATCGAATCGGGCGTCACGGTGGCGCCGAACATCTCCCGCATGGCGCGCACGTTGGGATCGGTTTCGATGGACGCGCGCGCCTGCTGAACCCTGTCCTCCGCTGCGGCTTTCATCTGGCGCGCCGGCGTATTCGCCGTGACGGTGCTGCTCACCGAGAAATCCAGGCGCACCGGTTGGCCGTAATACGCAGTCAGCGCCTGCACCAGCTTATCTTCCATCATGGTCGTGCGGAAATGCTCGCCTTCCGGATCGAGCGCCAGCTTCACGACATTGCCGTGCCGACCCTGGAAGACGCAATGCGCGGCCAGCTGACGAACGATGCCCTGCAGATTCATCTGCGTGACCATCGCATTCCAATCGCTGTCGCCGGACGCGGCCGCCGGCGCCGCACTTGCCGAAGCGACATTGGACGCAATCGTAGACGCATTGGCGGCTGGCGCAGCGCTGGCGCTACTCGCCGGCGCAGCTCGCGCAACGCTCGGAGCGGCTGCGCGAACTGGCGTTGGCGTCGCACTCGGCACTTGCGAGGCTTCCGCCACACCGAACGCCAACATTCTCAACAACACCATCTCGAAACCGCCACGCACATCAGGCGCCAGCTCCAGATCGCGGCGGCCAACGATGGCGATTTGATAGAACAGCTGCACGTCCTCCGGCGAAATCGCCGCGGCCAGCTTCTTGTATGTTTCGACGTCCTCGGCTTCGTCGAGCTGCAAATCCGGCACGGCTTGCAACAGCGCGAGCTTCTGTAACAGCGCCGCCAGCTCGGCCAGCACTTCGCGATAGTCCGGCGCGCGCTCGTCCAATTCGTCGACGCGATCGAGCACCTTGCGCGCGTCGCGAGCGATCAACGCTTCGACGATGCCGAACACTTGAGTGCGATCGAGCGAACCGAGCATGGTGCGCGTATCTTCGGCAGTCAGCTTGCCGCCGCCGAATGCGAGCACTTGATCGAGCAGACTCAACGCATCGCGCATGCTGCCTTCAGCGGCTCGCGCCACCAGGCGCAGCGCTTCGGGCTCAGCGACGATGGTCTCTTGTTCACAAATATAAGCGAGCCGCTTGAAGATCATCCCCGGCGGGAACCGCTTCAGGTTGAACTGCAGACAGCGCGACAGCACCGTGACCGGCAGCTTCTGCGGGTCGGTGGTGGCGAGCAGGAACTTCACGTGCGGCGGCGGCTCTTCGAGTGTCTTCAACAGCGCGTTGAAGGAGTGCGTCGAGAGCATGTGCACTTCGTCGATCAGGTAGACCTTGTAGCGGCCTCGCGCCGGCGCGTACTGCACGTTGTCGAGCAGCTCGCGAGTGTCGTCGACCTTGGTGCGCGAAGCGGCGTCGACTTCGATCAGGTCGACGAAACGGCCTTCGTCGATTTCGCGACAGGCGCTGCAAACACCGCAAGGTGTCGGCGTCATGCCGGTCTCGCAGTTCAGCGACTTGGCGAGAATGCGCGCGATGGTGGTTTTACCGACGCCACGCGTGCCGGTGAACAGAAACGCGTGGTGCACTCGTCCGGTCTGCAGCGCATTCACCAATGCGCGCATGACATGGTCCTGGCCGGCCAGCTCGGCAAAACTGCGCGGCCGCCATTTGCGGGCGAGAGCTAGATAGGACATAGCGGTTAGCGGTTCGCGGTTCGCGGTTGGTCAGAAATGGCGCAGCGGAAATACAAACGACGTATGAGCATCAAATGCCCCTCCGGCAGTGGCCGCGAACCGCTAACCGCCAACCGCTTCTTCATGGAGACGGCCCGCGCCGGCGCTTCTCCGGCGCCCGATATCACCGTTACCGTTGCTCCCTTCCGGGCCTGGCGGGGTTCGCGGCTGATCGTCGCGGAGAAACCGACGCGAGCCGCCATAGAGCCCACTGAAAATCGGCAGTCGAATGCGGCGGCGGAATATACCAGAGCTGATGCCTGTCGGTGCACTCAACCCCTGCCGCGATAAGTCGGAACGCCCTGGTCCGGCAGCCACAGCCCGTCGGGGGGCTTGCCGGTCTGCCAGAACACGTCTATGGGGATGCCGCCGCGCGGATACCAGTACCCACCGATGCGCAACCAGCGCGGCTTCAGGAAGTCGACCAGGCGTGCACCGATAGCAACGGTGCAATCTTCATGGAACGCGCCGTGATTGCGGAACGAACCCAGATACAGCTTCAGAGACTTGCTCTCGACCAGCCATTGCTTGGGCGCGTAGTCGATCATGATGTGCGCGAAATCCGGCTGACCGGTCACCGGACACAACGACGTGAACTCGGGCGCCGTGAAACGCGCGAGATACAACTTGTCCGGATGCGGATTCGGCACGCGCTCCAGCTCGGCTTCGTCGGGCGACTGCGGCCACGCGACTTGCTTGCCGAGCTGAGTGACGTGTTCCGCGACAGGTTGTTCCGTGGCGGACTTCTTCCGCTTGCTCACAGAATCTCCGAAGCGTGATCCGCGAGACGCGAACGCTCACCGCGCATCAGCGTGATGTGGCCGGAGTGTGGCCAGCCTCGGAAACGATTGACCACATATGTCAGACCCGACGTGGTCTCGGTGAGATACGGCGTGTCGATCTGCGCGATGTTGCCGAGACAAACGACTTTCGTGCCCGGGCCCGAGCGGGTCACCAGCGCCTTCATTTGTTTCGGCGTGAGGTTCTGCGCTTCGTCCAGGATCAGGAAACGATTGAGGAAGGTACGGCCGCGCATGAAGTTCAGCGAGCGGATCTTGATGCGATTACGCAGCAGATCGTTGGTCGCCGCGCGTCCCCAGTTGCCGCCTTCCTGGCTTTGCGTCAGCACTTCCAGGTTGTCCATCAGCGCGCCCATCCACGGCTCCATTTTCTCTTCCTCGGTGCCGGGCAGGAAGCCGATATCTTCGCCGAGCGGAATGGTCACGCGCGTCATGATGATTTCGCTGTAGCGATTGCTTTCCAACGTCTGCGCAAGGCCTGCCGCCAGTGTCAGCAGCGTCTTGCCGGTGCCGGCCGGGCCGAGAATGGTCACGAAGTCGATCTCGGGATCGAGCAACAGATTCAGCGCGAAATTCTGTTCGCGATTGCGCGCGGTGATGCCCCACACGCTGTGACGCTCGTTGCGATAGTCGCTCACCAGCTCGATCACCGCGCCGCTGCCGTCCATGGAACGCACCAGCGCCTCGAGACCGTTGGAATCCTTCTGGAACAGGAACTGATTGATGTTCCAGTCGCGCACCATCGGCCCCTGCACGCGATAGAACGTGCGCGTGTGCTCCTGCCAGGAGTTCATGTTCTTGCCATGCTTCTCCCAGAAATTGGGCGGCAGCTCCTGCAGGCCGGTGTACAGCAGGTCGGCGTCTTCGATGGTCTTGTCGTTGTAATAATCTTCGGCGTGCACGCCGATGATCGCGGCCTTGATGCGCAGATTGATGTCCTTCGACACGAGCGTGACGCGTGCCTCCGGATGCTCCTTCTGCAAGGCGAGCGTCTGGCCGAGGATCGCGTTGTCCGCACCGTTACCCGGCAGCGTGTCCGGCAGACCGCTGTTCAAGCGCTTGGTCTGGAAAAACAGCCGGCCGGCGATCTGTTTCTTCGCGCCATTGACGTATTTGCT
>JBEVKA010000060.1:0-4619 GCA_040509855.1 Steroidobacter sp. | reverse complement strand
ATGCATTCGAGAACAGGGCCCTGGTGCAGCGACGGCGCGGCAAGTCGCCACGACAAGTCACATTCTTCATTCGCAACGCACGTTCTCAGTTCGAGTCGTCACTGCTGGCGAGCGCGTTCATGGCGTTCGGCCTGATACAAACAAATCCGAACCCGAGTACGCACAGGAATGAAGCGCGCGGTCCACTGGACTATGGTTTCTTGTTTTGTGATGCGTTCGAAACGCACCAGCAGCTGCTCGACAATCCCGCGCTGTCGTTCGAGCATGCGTGGTTCCTGCTGCAGCTCCTGAGTCGCAGCGACGATCTGCACGCCGTGCGCTGCCGGCATTGCGACGGCTATTACCTGCGCGACCGATTCAACGTCTGCCAGCACGCCTGCCCGGCTTGCAAACTGAAACGCACGCGATGCGATAAAATGAGGCATGCCCTCGCGCCAGCCCAATTTCCTCGCCGGACCCTACCTCGAACGTGCCGCCCACCGGCGCAAGGATGAGGAACGGCTGCGCGCGGCGCTGGCGGACCCGTCGACGCTGTTCGTTCCCGTCTGGCAGACCCGCAACTCCATCCTCCGCATCGGGGAGATGTTGACCGCGCATCTCGTCACCGGCGCGGCGCCTTTCGCGCATCTGGACGCGAGCGAGTTCGTTCTCTTGGGTGAGTTTCACGGCCAGGCGGTTTTCGCGGTCGGCTTGTCGGGCGAAACCCCGCAGATCGGCGACCAGCCGCTGGAGTTCACCGACCTGCGCATGATCGCCGGCGAGCTGCCGCCCGATGAGGCGGGCCTCCTGGCCTATGCGCGCGCGATGATCCATTGGCGCGAAACCCATCGTTTCTGCGGCCGCTGTGGCGCGCCGACAGTCGCGGCCGACGGCGGCCATGTGCTCCGATGCAGTAACGAAGCCTGCAAATCGCAGCAATTTCCGCGTATAGATCCGGCAATCATCGTGCTCATCACCGACGGCGAGCGCGCCCTGCTCGGCCGCCAGGCGTCCTGGCCGCCGGGTCGCTATTCGACCATCGCCGGCTTCGTCGAACCAGGTGAGAGCCTGGAGGACGCGGTGGCGCGAGAGGTGCGTGAGGAGACCGGTGTCATCGTCGACGCGGTCGACTACCACTCCTCGCAGCCGTGGCCTTTTCCCTCGTCCCTCATGCTCGGCTTCACCGCGCACGCCGCCACGACGGAAATATTGCGGATCGATGAAGAATTGGAGGACGCGCGGTGGTGGACGCGCGAGGATATCGCCACCGGCGCCGTGGCCCTGCCGATCACGCATTCGATCTCGTTTCGGCTGGTCGAAGACTGGTACAACTCGGACGCCGCGCGACCACTGCGAGAGGAGCCGGGTGTGCGAATGTGGCGACTGCCGCGCCGTTGACTCAGCCCGCGTTCATCCACCGTTGAAACTGCTGCTTTAGAATCTTTGCCATGTGCCTGCTCGTCCTCGCCTGGAAACACCACCCCCGCTACCGACTGATCCTCGCCGGCAACCGCGACGAGTTTCATGACCGCCCGGCCGCCCCGCTCAACTGGTGGCAGGACGATCCGCGCATCCTCGGCGGCCGCGACCTCAAAGCCGGCGGCACCTGGCTGGGCGTGGCGCGTTCCGGCCGCTTCGGCGTGGTCACCAATTATCGCGACCTGCAGGCGCCGATCGAAGGCGCGCCATCGCGCGGGCAACTGGTGCCACGTTTCCTGACAGGTGCGACGTCGCCGAAGGAATTTCTCGACGACCTGCGCGGAGCGGCGCCGCGCTATTCCGGCTTCAACCTGCTCGTCGGCGGCACGCGCTCGCTGTACTACTTTTCCAACCGTGGCCCGAACGCGCCGACCGCCCTGGCGCCGGGTGTGTACGGTTTGAGCAATCACCTGCTGGATACGCCGTGGCCCAAGCTGGCGCGCACGCGCGAACGATTCAACGCGCTGCTCGGCCAGCCGGAGATCGCGCCAGAGGATTTGTTCACCATGCTCGGTGACCGCGAACAGGCTGCGGGCACCGATCTGCCTTCCACTGGTCTGCCCGAGGATTGGGAGCGAGTCGTGTCCGCGCCCTTCATCGTCAACGAGCGCTACGGCACCCGCTGCTCCAGCGTGTTGTTGGTGGAACGCACCGGTCGCACCATTCTGCAGGAACGTCGTTTCGATCCCACCGGCATTCAGAGCGGCAACTCGCGCTTCGAGTTCACCAGCGCCGAGGTGCCCGAAGTGTGGTTCGAGGCCGAGGATCCCGACGAGACGGTAGCGGCGGACACGTCGTTCGATTCCTCGCCGGAATAGTTCGGGCGAGCGGCACTCTCGTGACAGCGAGGATGCGTGCGATAGCGAGGAGCCTGCTGATGGCAGCGGCGCTCCTGCCGTTGCCCGCGCTGGCCAAGATCGAGATCGCGGTTCCCAACGTCAGCGAAACGATCCAGACCAACGTCCGCGCGTTTCTGAGTCTCACGCGCTATGCCGAACGCGACGATGTCACCGATGAGGTGATGAGCCGCCTGCAGCGTCGCATCGTTTCCGAAACGCGCCAGGCGCTCGAACCTCTCGGCTACTACGAACCCCAAGTCGCCTACGATGTGAAAAAAGAAGGCGAGATCTGGAAAGTGACCATCCAGGTCGAGCCCGGCCGTCCGGTGCGACTCTCCGAAGTCGCGGTGAATGCCACCGGCCCGGGCGCGAACGATCGCGCGATTCGCGAGCTGATCGATGCCGAGGAAATAAAGCCCGGCTTGCGCCTCAATCACGGCACGTACGAACGCGTGAAGGGCAATCTGGTGCGCGTGGCCAAGAATGAAGGCTATCTCGACGCCAGGCTCACTAAACATGATTTGGTGATCGATCGCTCCGAGCGTCGCGCGACAGTCGCGCTCGAAGTCGACACCGGCGAGCGATATCACTTCGGCGAGATCGAGATCGCCCAGGACGTGATTACCGACGAAGCGATGCGCCGCCTGTTGCGCATGAAGTCCGGCGATCCATACACGCTCGAAACATTGCTGCGCACCCAGTACGTGCTGGACGACACCCAATACTTTTCGGTGGTCGACATCGAAAGCGGCGACCCCAACCACGACACGCGCACGGTGCCCATCACCGTAACGGCAGAGCCGAGCCGTAAGCATCGATATGCAGCGGCCGCAGGCTATGGGACCGACACCAAGGTGCGCGGCAAGTTCACGTGGGACAACCGGCGCGTCAACGAAGCCGGCCACAAGTTCAAGCTCGAATTGCTCGGCTCGTCGATCGTCACCGACCTGACCGGCCGCTACGCCATTCCAGTGATGGACATCGCGCTGGAAAAGCTCGAATTCACCGGCACGCTGCGCGACGAAGAACTGGGCGACACGACCAGCGAACGCGCCGAGATCGGCGCGGGACTCACTCAAGTGCTCGGCCGATGGCAACGCGTGCTGCAACTTCGACTTTCCAACGAGACCACGACGGAAGCCGACGGCACTTCGAGCGAGAATTTCTATCTGGTGCCGAGCGTGAGTTTTTCGACGCTGCCGAGCTACATCGTCGGCGGCCGACGACGACCCTACTCTCTGTCGGCGGAGCTGCGCGGCTCACCGGAAACACTTGGATCGGACGCGTCTTTCATCCAGCTGCGCCTGAAAGGCGAACGCGTGTTCGATATGAGCGAGCTGTGGCATCTTCACTTGCGCAGCGAGATGGGCATCAGCCGCATCGCCGCCACTTCGGATCTGCCAGCGTCGCAACGTTTCTTCGCAGGTGGTGAAGGCAGTGTGCGTGGCTTCGCTCTCAACGAGCTGTCGCCTCGCGACGATCAGGACCGCACGATCGGCGGCCGCAATCTCGCCACTGGCACTGTGGAAGTCGTGCGCGATCTGCCACGCAACTTCGGTGTCGCTGCGTTCTATGACATCGGCAATGCCTTCGATGACTTCAGCGACCCGCAGCTGGAATACGCTGCCGGCCTGGGCGTGCGTTATAACATCGCGGTCGCGAGCTTCGGCATCGACATCGCACAGGCGCTATCGGAATCGGGCCGCTCGCCGCGCGTCCATCTGTATATCGCGACCCAGTTTTGATGCGCACGCGGCTCATTCTGATCGTCGTCGCTGTGCTGCTGCTCGTACCGGTGGTCGGCGTCGGCGTGCTGCTTTTCACCGAGGCTGGCGTCAACCTGATCGCCAGCCAGCTGCATCGCCTCGAACGCTTCAACATCAAGATCGAAGGCCTGTCCGGCACGCTGGCAGGGCCGTTGCGCGTGGCGCGCTTCGAGCTGAATCATCCGCGAGTCCACGTCATCTCGCAGAACATCGTCATCGATCCGCAACTGCGCGGCTTGATGATACAAACATTGCAGACCGGCTACGTGAGGGTGGGCGAGTCGCTGGTGGAACTGCGCCAGGTGGATATGCCCAAGAGCGATCGGCCGCCACGATTCCTGCCATCGTTCCTGCGCGTCGACGCTCGCAATGTCGAGCTCACCAATGTGCGTTACGTGCACGCGAATGGCACGACAGTGAACGCGAAAACGATTCGCGGCCGCGTGACGGCGACGTCCAATCGCCTGCACGCGCGCGACTTCTCGATCGACGCCGATCTGTTCGATGCAACCGGCGACTTGCGGTTGCGCGCGGCGGCGACGGCCGACCTGCCGAT
>JBEVKA010000059.1:0-5553 GCA_040509855.1 Steroidobacter sp. | reverse complement strand
GGTCCACCATCGTGTTGACGGTGTTCTTCAGCTCCAGCATCTCGCCCTTCACGTCAACCGTGATTTTCTTGGAGAGATTGCCGCTCGCCACCGCGGTGGTGACTTCGGCGATGTTTCGCACCTGGCCGGTGAGATTCGCGGCCATGTGATTCACGGAATCGGTCAGATCTTTCCAGGTGCCGGCCACGCCCTTCACGTGCGCCTGACCACCGAGCTTGCCTTCGGTGCCGACCTCGCGCGCCACGCGCGTCACTTCGGACGCGAACGATGCGAGCTGATCCACCATGGTGTTCACGACGGTGCTGATGCGAAGGTATTCGCCTCGCATCGGCCGAGCATCGACTTCGAGGTTCATGCTCTGTGACAAGTTGCCGTTGGCGACGGCACCGATCACGCGCGCGACTTCCGACACGGGATAGGCCATTTCGCCGACGAGGCCATTGACTGAGTCGATGCATTGGGACCAGCTGCCGGTCGCCATGCTCAGACGGGCGCGCTCGGAGATGCGGCCTTCGCGGCCGATCATCTCGCGCAGACGCGCGAATTCGTGGGTCATGGAGTCGTTGAGTTCGACGACGTCGTTGAACGCGGTGGCGATCTCGCCGTCGATGCCCGCCAGATCCATCGGCAGCCGCACCGAAAAGTCGCCTCGTTTGAGCAGTCGCAGGGCCTTCAGAATCTCGCCGCGGTCCAGTCGCGATGTTTCGATTGCAGCTTGTGCCATTGTGTTTCCCCGGCTCCAGGGTTCAAGTCGCCGGTCGTGGGGTTCACTCGCGCGGCGGTAATTGGGCCATCGCTGCCTTCAGCGCTCGTTCGACGTCGGCTTCGGTATAAGGCTTGGCGAGAAAGCCCAAGGGTTGAGCGTCGTTGATTCGATCGCCCAGCGAGGCGAGCGGCGCTCCTGTCATGAGAAGAGCGGGAATGCCGTGACGGTTCCGCAAAGCGATGGCCGCATCGATGCCGTCGCCGCCATCGCCCGCGAGGCCCACATCGACGATGGCGAGATCAGTGGGTGTGCCGGCAGCGAACGCGAGCGCGGTCCGCAATGACGGCGCGATGCCGCTCACTTCGTGGCCGAGATCACGCAGCACACCTTGAAGGAACAGACTGACCAGCGATTCGTCTTCGACGATCAGCACGCGCAAAGCGGCGGAATGGACAGTAGCGCCGGCGACCATCGCAGGTGGATCGGAATTCATATGCATGCGATGAGCACGTGCATCGCGCGGCTACTCCGGAAATATATTGCGCCAAACCGCGCCGCCGACGCTGATGCCGGCGAGTCGTCGACCTGGCTCGCGGCACCTGAGAATCTGTGTTGTTTCGAGCCGAGTCGCAGCGCAGCCTGACCAATGCGCAATGTGTGTAGAAAGTTCCTCGGCAACCTATTGCGCCGGGATCGCACTCGGTTCAGGCTCGGGCGTTCACCGTGTAATTTCGTCCTTGAAAACCTTACACGAGGTACGTTATGACGTACTTTTCTCAATCAGTCCCGTAAGTTATACGCACTATCCTGCGAGTGAAGTACACTCCGCCGCGCAGTGGCAGCGATGGCCATGACCCGACCGATGTTCAGAACCAACAACCCATGACAGATCAGCTTTTGGGCCCTACCCGTGTACTCATCGTCGAAGATGAAATGCTGGTACGCATGTTCGCCGTCGATGCCTTGGAAGACGTTGGCTTCCAGGTGTTGCAGGCAGGCGACGCGTCGGAGGCCATGGCCGCCCTGAAGGGCGCCGATTATGTTCATGCCGTGATCGTGGATATGGGCTTGCCCGATCGCAGCGGCGATCAGCTTGCCGGCGAGATGCGAGCTCTACGGCACGATCTGCCCATTCTGATCGCCAGCGGCCGTAGCGAGCGTGAACTCAAGGACCGCTTCGCCTCCGATTCGCGCGTCGGCGTGCTGGTGAAGCCCTACACAGCCAGCATGCTCATCGGTGCGCTCGACTCGCTCGGAGTGAAGGCCCCTTCACCGCAGGATTAGTGGCTACGGCTCCATTCGTCGGGCTGGTTCTGCGCTTTCACTTTAGCCGGATTAGCCGCCTCACCCTTGCGATAGCCGCGCTCGAACAGCCGCTTGCGAAACACGAACATCGTGAGCGCAATGGCCAGCACGATCAGCACCACCACGGCGCCAAAATATTGTTGGAAGAATTCCTGCATCATGTCCGGCCCCTCGTCGTTTCTCTGATCTCAGAGGTAACGGCTGAATGCCGGTCGATGTTTCACTATTCGGGCATCCTGCCCATCACCTGCTCCTGCCCAACTCATTTCTTGCGCCGGGCTCGCATCCAGATCACGGCGACCACGAAGGCGATGAGCAGCAGGATGATGAGGATGCGCAATTCTTATTTCTCCGCGGTGCCCGTGTAGGCCGCTTCCGGACGCTGGAAACGTTCGGTCAGCGCGGCCAGGTCTTCGGGCGTATCCAGATCGATGGCCGCGTTCGACATGGGCACGCGCGCCAGGCGGTAATTATTACGTTCGAGCACCCTGCGCGCACCTTGATCGCCGCGTAATTCGGATAGCTCGCTGAAACTGACGCGCGGGAAGATCGCAGGCACGCCGACGCGCTGATCGTACACGCTCGCCGCGATCACGCTCGGCTCGCCTTTCCATGCACTCACCAGCCGCTTGAGATCGTCGGCCGTGACCGCCACTTGATCTCCGAGAAGCACCATCACTGCCTCGCACGCCGGCGGCAGCGACGCGACTCCGAAGCGCAGCGACGACGCCATGCCTTCCTGCCATTGGCGATTGACGATCACCGACGCCGGCGAGTGCGCCAGCAGGTGAGTCATCTCACGCGCGTGTGCGCCGACCACCACAGTGACGGCGTGGCCGGCCACCGCGACGGCATTCGACACCACGATATGCAGCGCCGGCCGGCCGGCGAGCTTGACCAGCTGCTTGGGCTGGCCGAGGCGGGTCGAGGCGCCGGCGGCTAGAACCAGGATGTGAGGAGGAGTGGACATGAGTGACAGGTCGCTGACAGGGAAAAACTGCTGCAATCGCTCGCCAATACTATACTTGCTGGCCCATTGGCTCTGAGCTGCGATCCATGGCCATTCGTCCGGTGCTGAAAATGGGTGACCCGGTGCTGCTGCAGGTGGCGCAACCTGTGGAGCGCTTCGACACGCCCGAGCTGCGCGAGCTGCTGCAGGATATGAAGGACACCATGGCGTCGTTGAACGGCGCCGGCTTGGCCGCGCCGCAGATCGGCGTCTCGCTGCAAGTCGTGATCTTCGGTGTTGGCAAGAACCCGCGCTATCCCGAGGCCGAGGAAGTGCCCTACACCGAGCTGCTCAATCCCGTGCTTGAGCCGCTGAGCGATGCGATGGAAGAGGGCTGGGAAGGCTGCCTGTCCGTTCCCGGCATGCGTGGCCTGGTTCCTCGCTACACCCAATTGCGTTATCGCGGCGTCGATCCGAGCGGCGCGCCCATCGATCGCAGTGTCAGCGGTTTTCACGCGCGCGTGGTCCAGCATGAAGTCGACCATCTGCTCGGCATTCTCTATCCCATGCGCATCCGCAATCTGCGCAACTTCGGTTTCAATGAAAGCCTGTTCCCGGGCCAGCAGCTGGTCGATGACTGACCGCACGCACTGATCCTCGGGCATTGAGTTTCACCGGTTGGAGCTTCCCATGAATTCGCCGCTTTCTTTGCGCGACCCCGATTTGTTTCGTCAGCAGGCCTTCGTCGGCGGCCGGTGGCTGGATGCAGCCAGCGGCGAAGTGAAACAAGTCTTCAATCCCGCCACCGGACAACTCATCGGCACGGTGCCGAACTGTGGCGCCAAGGAAGCACGCGCTGCCATCGAAGCCGCGGACAAAGCGCTGCCGGCGTGGCGCTCACGCACGGCGAAGGATCGCGCTCAGCTGATGCGCAAGTGGTTCGATCTCATCATGGCGAATCAGGAAGACCTGGCGGTGCTGATGACGGTCGAGCAGGGCAAGCCACTGGCAGAAAGCCGCGGCGAGATTGCCTATGCGGCGTCATTCATCGAATGGTTCGCGGAAGAGGGCAAGCGCGCTTATGGCGATGTGATTCCGAGCCACGGCGTCGACAAGCGCATCGTGGTGTTGAAACAGCCGATCGGCGTCACTGCCGCGATCACACCGTGGAATTTTCCGACTGCGATGATTACGCGCAAGGTCGGTCCGGCGCTCGCGGCCGGCTGCCCGATGGTCATCAAGCCTTCCGAACTGACACCATATTCGGCGCTCGCGTTGTGCGTGCTCGCCGAGCGCGTCGGCCTTCCAGCTGGACTCATCTCCGTCGTCACCGGTGATCCGAAGCCGATCGGCGGTGAGTTCACCAGCAATCCACTGGTGCGCAAGCTCAGCTTCACCGGCTCGACCGCGATCGGCAAACTGCTGATGTCACAGTGCGCGGGCACGCTCAAGAAAGTTTCGCTCGAACTCGGCGGCAACGCGCCGTTCATCGTGTTCGACGATGCCGATCTGGAGGCAGCCGTGAATGGCGCCATCGCCTCCAAATATCGCAACGCCGGCCAGACCTGCGTGTGCGCCAATCGCATCTATGTCCAAAGCGGGATCTACGATCGCTTCGCCAGGCGGCTGGCGGAAAAGGCTTCCGAGATGAAGGTCGGCGATGGGCTGGAGCAGGGCACGATCATCGGTCCGCTGATCGAAGAGAAGGCGGTCGCGAAAGTGGAAGAGCACGTGCGCGATGCGGTGAGCAAGGGCGCGAAGGTGCTCACGGGCGGCAAGCGCGTCAAGGACAAGGGATTGTTCTATGTGCCGACGGTGCTCACGGATATCAAAGTCGACATGCTCGCCATGCGCGAGGAAACATTCGGCCCGGTCGCACCGCTGATGAAGTTCGACACCGAGGAGGAGGTGATCCGCCTCGCCAACTCCACGGAATTCGGCCTCGCCGCTTATTTCTACAGCCAGAACATCGCTCGCGTGTGGCGTGTCGCCGAGGCGCTGGAGAGCGGCATCGTCGGTATCAACGAAGGCATCATCTCCACCGAGGTCGCGCCGTTCGGCGGCGTGAAGGAGAGCGGCATCGGTCGCGAAGGCTCCAAGTACGGCCTCGATGACTACCTGGAGATCAAATATCTGTGCATCGGCGGGATTCGCTGATGAAGGCGCGCATCAAGTGGGTCCAGGATGTGATGTTCCTGGGCGAGTCGGGCTCGGGACATTCGGTGGTCATGGACGGCGCACCGGATGCCGGCGGCCGCAATCTCGGCGTCCGGCCGATGGAAATGCTGCTGCTCGGCCTCGGCGGCTGCTCGGCGTTCGACGTCATGCTGATTCTCAAGCGAGGCCGTGAAGCCATCACCGATTGCGTCGTCGACCTCGACGCCGAACGCGCCACCACGGATCCGAAAGTGTTCACCAAGATCACCATGCACTACACCGTCACCGGCCAGTCTCTGGATTTGAAGAAGGTCGAGCGGGCAGTGCAGTTGTCGGCAGAAAAATATTGCTCGGCCAGCGCCATCATCGGCACGACCGCGCAGATCTCTCACACCATCACTCTGGTTGATTCCACAATTCCCACGGGAGAGACGAC
>JBEVKA010000058.1:0-4582 GCA_040509855.1 Steroidobacter sp. | reverse complement strand
AGCGCGATCTTCTGCCACTGACCGCCAGACAGCTCGCGACCGTCGTTGAACCATTTGCCGAGCGGCGTGTGATAGCCCTGCGGGAGCGTCTCGACGATTGGCGCCGCCATGCCTTTCTCGCCAGCGTCGTGCCACCGCGCTTCATCCTCGAAGTGCTGAACGTCACCCGCTCCGATGTTCTCGCCGAGCAGCAGCTGATAACGCGTGAAGTCCTGGAAGATCACGCCGATGCGATCGCGCAGCGCGCTCTCGTCCCACTCCCGCAGATCCTGGCCGTCGAGCAGAATGCGTCCGGACGTCGGTGTGTACAGGCGCGTGAGCAGCTTGATGAGCGTCGTCTTGCCGGAGCCGTTCTCACCCACCAGCGCCAGCGACTCGCCCGGCTTGATGTGCAAGTTGATATCGATCAGCGTCGGCTGCTCGGCATCGGGATACGTGAAGGTGACGTTTTCGAATCGAATGCCGTCCTCGGGCTGCGGCCCGCGAACCGCCGCGCCTTTGTGATTGCTCACCGGCGTTTCCAAATAGTCGTACAGCGTCGAGAGATAAAGATTGTCCTCATACATCCCGCCGACCGCGGACAGAATCGCCGACACCGCCGACTGGCCCTGACGGAACAACATCAGATACATCGTCATCTGACCCAGCGTGATGCGAGTCGCGATCGCCGAGATCGCGATCCAAGCATAGGCGCCATACAAAGTGACGGTAGCGATCAAGCCAAGAAAAAATCCCCACGTGTCGCGACGGATCGTCAGGTTGCGATCTTCGCGGTACAGCGTGGTGAAAATGTTTCGATAGCGATCGAGGAACAGCGGCCCGAGGCCGAACAGTTTCACTTCCTTGGCATGGTCTTCGCGCGCCAGCACCGTTTCCAGGTACAGCTGCATGCGAGTTTCCGGCGAGCGCCACAGGAACAAACGAAATTTGTCGCCGGAGAATTTCGCTTCGGCCAGAAACGCCGGCAC
Source organism: Steroidobacter sp. (assembly GCA_040509855.1). Taxonomy (GTDB): domain Bacteria; phylum Pseudomonadota; class Gammaproteobacteria; order Steroidobacterales; family Steroidobacteraceae; genus Steroidobacter. The sequence continues at coordinate 3,614 of JBEVKA010000058.1, read as the reverse complement.
GCCGGCGAGAATCAGCAGCGCCACGGCCCAGGGCGAGAAATGCAGCAGCAGCGAGCCGAAGCTCAGCAGTGAAATCCCGTTCTGCGCCAGGCCGAATGTGCGAGTCACGAGTGACAGCGGCCGGCTCGACGCCTCGCGACGCGCGCGTGTGAGCTTGTCGTAGAAATCGGAATTCTCGAAATGCTGCAGCTCCAGCGTCAGCGCCTTCTCCAGAATCATGACGTTGACGCGATGGCCGAGCTGCGCGCGCAACAGCGACTGACATAGAGACAGGCCGCGTTGAGCGCCGGCGATGGCGGCGACCAGTGCGCCTTCGGCAAGAACCAGTAGCAGCGCGTGTTCAGTTAATGCGTCACGCGCAGCAGGCGCTGCCTGAATGGCGGCCACCACCGCGTCGACGATCAGTGCGCCGACGTAGGCAACCGCTGCAGGCAATGTTCCGGCAATCAGAGTGAGAACCGCGAACGCGATCGTCAGCGGCCGACTGGTAGTCCACACCAGCTCCAGCGCGCGTCGGCTGTATGCAAATACACCTACAAAACCGCGAGCCAGTTCCGGTTTTGAATGAATGGGGCGGTTACGCGAGGTCATGAGTGCGCCGTGGGTCGTTGTTTTGTTGTTTGTAGAAGCAGAAAATCCTCCACATCGTCAAATTCGAGAGTGCTGTCATGAGCAACCCGCCTGGCCAAGGTGGGGATCGAAAGGATCCAGCCCCGAGCGATTCCGACCTGCCGGAGGCCAGCGATGCCCCCGCCGAGGATGCGCGTTCGGGACGAATCACCTACGACGACCGCGGCAACTCGGTCTGGGAATGGAAGCTCGACTCCGGCGTCTACAGTCGCGACATCAACACGCAGCGACTCAAGAAGCTCGACCTCGATGAGCTGTCCATCGCGGACACCGCGATCAACAAGCGTCCGCCGGGACTCGGCGGCAAGCCTGGCGAACCCATGCCCGGCGGCGGCTTCAATCCTTACGATAATTCCTCGACAGGCCGCGGCAACGTTGGCAGTAGTCCCTACAATAGTGGCAACCGCGCGCCTCTCAAGCCCGAGCCCAAACCGGCCGAGCCCAAACAGCGCAAGCCGATGGATCTGAAACGGCTGCAGGAGTGGATGGAGATCCGCAAACGCGTCGAACAGAACAAGCGCGAGGACGAGGACGAATAGGCCGCGCAAATGAAAATGCCCCCTTCGGATGAAGAGGGCATCGCTTGACGCTCCAGGAGACGGGTTCGATTACTGGGGCGCGTAGATCTGATCGAACACCCCACCATCGGCGAAGTGCACTTTCTGTGCGTCGGCCCAGCCGCCGAAATCCTTGATCGTCACCAGGTTCACTTTCGCGAACGTCTTGACGTACTTGGCGGCGACCGTGGGATCGATGGGGCGATAGAAATTCTTGGCGATGATCTCCTGGCCCTCCGGGCTGTAGAGATATTTCAAATATTCGGTCGCCACGTCACGCGTGTTCCGGCGCAACACCACTTTGTCGACCACCGCGACTGGCGGCTCGGCCAGAATGCTCAGCGACGGCATTACGATCTCGACCTTGTCCGGCCCAAGCTCCTTGATGGACAGGAACGCTTCGTTCTCCCACGCGAGCAGCACGTCGCCGATGCCACGTTGAACGAACGTCGTGGTCGAGCCGCGCGCGCCGGTGTCGAGCACGGGTACGTTCTTGAACAACTTGCGTGTGTATTCCTTCGCGGTCTCGGCATTGCCGCCGGGCTGCTTCAACGCCCAGGCCCACGCCGCCAGATAGTTCCAGCGCGCGCCGCCCGAGGTCTTGGGATTCGGCGTGATGACCGCCACGCCCGGTTTAATCAAATCACCCCAATCCTTGATGCCCTTGGGGTTGCCCTTGCGCACCAGGAACACGATGGTCGAGTTGTAGGGCGAGGAGTTGTGCGGCAGGCGTGACTGCCAATTCAACGGCAGCAGTTTGCCGTTGGTGGCGACGGCGTCGATGTCACCTGCGAGCGCCAATGTCACAACGTCGGCCGGCAGGCCGTCGATCACCGTGCGTGCCTGTTTGCCCGAACCGCCGTGCGACTGCTTGACCGTGACCTTGTCACCGGTCTTTTTCTCCCAGTACGCCGCGAACGCCTTGTTGTACTCCTCGTACAGCTCGCGGGTCGGATCGTAAGAAACATTCAGCAGGCTGACTTCGGCGGCGTGGGCTGCCGGTCCGGCGAGCACCAGCCCGGCCAGCGTGATGCCGGCCAGCCGGGTCAACAAAGAACGTTTGGACAATCGCATGCATTTCTCCGGATAGGTGGACCGCATGCTAGGAGCGGGCGGGTGATGGATCAGTCGGCGTCCCGTGACAAACCGGTTAAAAGGGAGACCTGTAGGTATAACCTGCGGACCCGTGTCCCAGTTGACGGGCGGCGAGGCCGCCGGTAATACTCCCTTGTATGCAACTCATGGCGACACACCGTTGGTGGTGGCGACCCTCACAGGAGAGGGCCGCTGGAGCTTGCCGGGCGTAGAAACACCAACTCGATAAGCACCCCACCAATCCCATCTCCGAGCTTCAGTCCGGAGATGGGTTTTTTATCGCCCCTCGCCGGACCCAAGAGCACGGTCCATAGCCGAGGAAACAGCCTTGCAACCACCCTTCGACATCGCCGCCGACCTGGACACACCGGTCTCGGCCTACTTGAAGCTCAAGCCGTTCAAGCCGCGCTTTTTGCTGGAAAGCGTCGAGGGCGGCGAGCGTCTGGCGCGCTATTCCTTCATCGGGTTCGGTGACTGCCTCGAAGTCCGGCTGGACGAGCGCGGGCTGACCATCGACGGACGATTGTCACCTCCGCCACAAACCCAGGCCGAGCTGCTGAGTGCACTTCGCAGTGCGTTGGCTCGGGCACCTCAGCCCAGTCCGCAAATCCCGGGAGTGCCGTTGCCGGGTGGCTTGGTCGGGGCCGCGAGCTACGACCTGGTGCGTCGTTTCGAACGCTTGCCACCTAAAACGCCGATGAGTGAGCCCACGCCGGAAGCGCACTACCTCGCGCCCCGGTCCCTGCTGGTGTTCGATCATCTGACTCGTGGCGTCGCGCTGCTCCACGCCGGGAGCGAAGCTGAACGCATCGCTCTACGGCGCGAAGTCGTGCAGGCCCTGCGCGGCGCGATCCCCGCCAGCGACAAGAAGATCAAATATTCGCCGGCCATCGGCAGCCTTTCCGAAGAGCAGTTCATTAGCGGCGTGGGTCGAGTGAAGGAATACATCGCCGCCGGCGACGTCTATCAGCTGGTGCTGTCGGTGCGCTTCGCCGGCGAATGCGAGCTGGAGCCATTCGAAACCTATCGCGCGCTGCGGCTGCTGAACCCTTCGCCCTATATGTTCTATTGCGACCTCGGCGATTGCGTCGTCGTCGGCTCCTCGCCCGAAGCATTAGTGAAGCTTTCGCACGGTCATGCACAGATGCGGCCGATCGCCGGCACGCGGCCGCGCGGCCGTGACAGCGACGAGGACGAGCGGCTGCAGGAAGAGTTGCTGGCAGATCCGAAAGAGAACGCCGAGCACATCATGCTGGTCGATCTCGCGCGCAACGATCTCGGCCGTGTTGCGCGCGCCGGCACGGTGGGCGTGAATCCTTATCGGCACGTCGA
>JBEVKA010000057.1:0-6275 GCA_040509855.1 Steroidobacter sp. | reverse complement strand
CGGCTGCCGGGGCTGATCCAGGAAGCCATTGATATCCAGGCCAAGCATCCGCCGCTGGAGATCACCGGCCGCTTCTCGGCCAGCAAGCAGCGCAGTCTCGCCAATGAGCTGATGAAGACCATGGGATTCCCGTTCGATCGCGGCCGGCTCGACGAAAGCGAGCATCCGTTCACCGGTGGCATTCCGGGCGACATTCGCATCACCACTCGTTTCAGTCCGAGCGATCCGCTCACCGGGTTGATGGGCGTGCTGCATGAGACCGGGCATGCGATGTACGACGTCAACCTGCCCGAAGTGTGGCGTGGCCAACCGGTTGGTCGCGATCGTGGCATGGCCGTGCAGGAGAGCCAGTCGATGCTGCTGGAGATGCTGATCTGTCGCAATCGGCCGTTCCTGCGCTACCTCAAGCCGCTCATGGAAAAAGCCTTCGGCGTCACCGGGCCGGAATGGGAAGTGGAGAATCTGTATCGGTTGCTCACGCGCGTGCGCCGAAGCCTGATCCGCGTCGACGCCGACGAAGTGACTTATCTCGTGCACATCCTGTTGCGCTCCGAGCTCGAGCAGGAAATCCTGCGCGGCGAGCTGAAGATCAAGGATCTGCCGGAAGCGTGGAACACTCGCATGGCCGATCGGCTGGGCGTGCGTCCGGCCAACGATGCCGAGGGTTGTCTGCAGGACGTGCACTGGGCCGTGGGCTCGTTCGGCTATTTCCCGTCGTACGCCATCGGCGCGGTGATTGCGGGCCAGTTATATGAAAGCCTGCGAAGCGAGCGTCCCGAGCTCGACGAGGAGATGGCCGCCGGCAAGTTCAGTGGGTTGTTCGACTGGCTGCGTCAGAACGTGCATTCACTCGCGGCCAGCGTCAGCACGCCGGATCTGATTCGCAACGCCACCGGCAAACCGCTGTCCGCGGCGGCGTGGTTGCGGTATATCGAAGGGAAGTATCTGGAAGCTTAATCATGTCCGCGGTCCCCCCTCACCCTCAGTACTCGAACAACTTCAAACGTCTTCAGGCAAGGCTGCGCGGCCTGGTCGGTAAGGCCATTGAAGACTTCCGCATGATCGAGGGCGGCGACAAGGTGATGGTGTGCCTGTCCGGCGGCAAGGATTCGTACACGCTGCTCGACATATTGATGTCGCTGCAGCGGAGCGCGCCGGTGGAGTTCGAGCTCATCGCAGTCAATCTGGATCAGAAGCAGCCGGGGTTTCCGGAGCATGTGCTGCCCGAATACCTCAAGGCGCTGGGCGTTCCGTATCACATCATCGAGCAGGATACGTACAGCGTGGTGAAGCGCGTGATTCCCGAAGGCAAGACCATGTGCGGTCTGTGCTCACGCTTGCGGCGAGGGGCGTTGTATCGATACGCATCGGAGCACGGCGTCACCAAGATCGCGCTCGGCCATCATCGCGACGACATCGTCGAGACTTTGTTCCTCAACATGTTCTTCGGCGGCAAGCTCAAGGCCATGCCGCCAAAGCTGCATTCCGAGGACGGACGTCACATCGTGATTCGCCCGCTTGCGTATGTTCCCGAAGCGGAGATCGAGCGGTATGCGCGCGCCCGCGAATTCCCGTTGATTCCATGCACGCTGTGCGGCTCGCAGGAGAACATGCAGCGCGTGGAGATCAAGAAGATGCTGCGCGAATGGGAGCTTCAGTATCCCGGTCGCACCGAGTCCATCTTCTCCAGTCTGCGTAACGTCGTGCCGTCGCACCTGGCCGATCCGGCGTCGCACGACTTCAATACGCGTCCCGAGCCCAAGGACGTCACGAACAATCCCGGGGAGCTGTTCTAGTGAGCGACCAGTACATCGTGTTCTCGCATGGTCAGGACGGCGAACCGTGGGGCACGAAGATCGTCGCCATGGCCGAAGTCGCGAAGCGCCACGGTTTGACGGTGGAGTCGGTCGACTATCGCAACATGCCCGATCCGGCGGCGCGCGTGGAAAAGTTGCTCGGTGTCTGCAAGAAGCTGCCGGGTGAGCTGATCCTGGTCGGATCGAGTCTCGGTGCTCACGTATGCACCACAGTCTCGACGCAAGTGATGACGCGCGGTTTGTTCCTGCTCGCGCCCGCGTTTTTCATGCCCGGATATGAACGCTACACGCCGACGCCGCCCGCGTGCCCGGTGGATATCGTTCACGGTTGGAACGACGACATCGTTCCGGTGGACAACAGCATCCGCTATGCGCGCCAGTACAAATGCGCGCTTCACATCCTGGACTCCGATCATCGCCTGACCGCCAGCATGGAGGACATCCGGGCGCTGCTCGATCGCTTTCTGCAGCGGTTGCTGGCCAGCGTCTGAAGCACGGCGCGACTCCGCGTTTCATATTAGTATGCGCGTCGCATCGAGAGCTCGAGGCGACAGGAGTTTCCCGTCATGAACAAGACCAGAACAGTTAGCGCGGCGTCCCTGGCATCGATCGCGCTCGTCCTGACGGCGTGCGGCTCGGAGCAAAAACCGGTGGATCCGCCTGCCGCGCCGGCCAATCAGCCTTACGCGGAAGCGTTGGACAAGGCGCGCGGCGTAGAAGCGACGTTGCAGCAGCAGAAGGACAACATCGACCAAACGCTGCAGTCCCAAGAGAACCCGACCGCCGAATAGCGCGTCGCGAATTCCACCGCAATGGCCGATCTTTCCGGATTCGACAGACTCTGGCTGGGACTACTGCGCGCCCCGGTTTCCGTCTGGGCTCGTCCTCACGTATTGCCCGAGGATGTGCGCGTCCGTTTTGCGCGTCCTGAACGACCGATTTGTTACGTGCTGAACGAGTACGGCGCCGCCGACATCGTGGTGCTGGAAAAAGTCTGCGCCGCGCATGGGTTGCCGTCTCCGTCGCAAGCATTGAGGAAGCCGTTGCCATCGCAGTCGGTGCTGTTCCTCGAACGGCGCGCGGGCTTCTGGGGCGATCGCACCGACTATCGCATCTCCGAGGAGATGCGCATGTTCGTGAACGCTGCGCTTCAGGATCCCACGCTGGATGTCGACCTGGTGCCGGTCACGGTGCTGTGGGGGCGCGCGCCGGATCGCAAACATTCCTGGCTGCGCATTCTGTTGTCGGAGAACTGGGAGCGAGTGGGCCGCTTCCGTCGCATGTTGTCCATCATGGTGAACGGCCGCAATCTGTTCGTGCAGTTTGGCGAGCCGTTGTCGTTGCGAGCCGCAGTCAACGAGAGTCCCGATAAATCACGCGCGGTTCGTCGCATCACGCGTTCGCTGCGAACCGTGCTGGCGAGACAGCGAGGCGCCGCGATCGGGCCAGACCTCTCGCATCGTCGAACCATGGCGACGCAAGTGTTGCGCGCTGGCGCCGTGCGTCGCGCGATGGCCGATGAGATGCGCTCGAAGAAGATCTCACGCCGCGAAGCCTTGAAGCTGGCGCAGGATTACGTCTCCGAGATCGCAGCCAATTATTCCCACATCTTCGTCGCGTTCATGGCCAAGGGGTTGAGCTGGTTCTGGACGCGCTTGTACGACGGCGTCGAGCTGCATCACGTCGAACAACTCCAGCGCGTGATCGACGACAACGAAGTGATCTACGTGCCGTGTCACCGCAGTCACATCGACTATCTGCTGCTGTCGTATGTGATCTATTACAAGGGTTATGCGATTCCGCACATCGCCGCGGGCGTGAACCTGAACATGGCCGGCGTCGGTCGTTTCCTGCGCAAGGGCGGCGCGTTCTTCATGCGTCGCAGTTTCAAGGGCAGCGCGCTGTACACCATGGTGTTCATGAAGTACCTCGGCCTGATGATGGCGCGCGGTCACTCCATCGAATATTTCATCGAAGGCGGCCGCAGTCGCACCGGGCGGTTGTTACAACCGAAGACCGGCATGTTGTCGATGACATTGCGCAGCTATCTGCGCGATCCGCGCCGGCCGCTGGTGTTCCTGCCGGTGTATTTCGGCTATGAGCGCGTGGTCGAGGGCAAGACTTACGTCAACGAGATGCTGGGCAAGCCCAAGGAAAAGGAATCCATCTTCACCATGCTGCGCGCGATCCCACAGCTGCGCAGCCGTTTCGGCAAAGTGCACGTGAGCTTCGGCGAAGCGATCCGGCTCGACGACGTGTTGAAACGTCACGATCCGGACAACCTTCGCACTACGGAGAAGCTCGAACGTCCGGCATGGCTGTCCGCCGCGGTCGACGAACTCGCGACGCGGATCATGACCAACATCAACAGCGCCGCGTGCGTGGCGCCGATGAATCTGCTCGCGCTCGCGCTGCTTGCCACGCCGAAGCAGTCGATGCTCGAAACGGATCTGGTGCGTCAGTTCGAGCTGTACGCGTCGTTGCTGCGTCAGGCGCCGTATTCGCCGCTGGTGTGGGTCACCGAGACCGATGGCGCGTCGATCGTGCGTCATGGCGAGCGCATGGGCGTGGTCCAGCGGCTGAAACATCCGCTCGGCGACGTCATGCAGATGACGGAGGAGAACTCCGTGCTCATGACCTATTTCCGGAACAACGTGCTGCACCTGATGGCGCTGCCGTCACTGATCGCGTGCTGTTTCCTGAACAATCGCACCATGCGCACGCAGGACATCCAGCGTCTCATGTGGCGAATTTATCCGTACGTGCGTGACGAGCTGTTCCTGCGCTGGACCGAGGCGGAAGTCGGCGCGGCAGTGTTGGAAACACTCGACGATCTAGCCAATCATGGGCTGCTCGAATCGGTGGAGGCGGGCGCGCAATGGCGTCGGCCGCCGACCGGCTCCGCCGAGGCTGTGCAGCTGTCGATGCTGGCGCATATCACGGTGCAGATCATCGAGCGCTATTATCTGGTGATCGCGGTGCTGTTGAAGTCCGGCAGCGGACGCATCAGTCAGGACGCGCTCGAATCGCAGTGTCAGCTGATGGCGCAGCGGATGTCGCTGCTGTACGAGCTCAATTCGCCCGAGTTCTTCGACAAGACTCTGTTCAAGAACTTTATCGATCTGCTACGTGCTCGTAACGTTTTGGGCGTGAACGCCGAGGGCCGGTTGACGTATACCGATATGCTGCCGGCGGTCGCGGATGACGCGCAGCTGGTGCTGCACGAACAGATTCGCAACAGCGTACTGCAGGTGACGCACAGGTAGAGCTGGTCATGAATATTCGCAGATTGTTGCTCGCGCTGGTGGCGTTGACGAGCGCCGGCGCGCACGCCGATATCATTCTTTCCACGCCGTCGGCGCAAGTCGTTTCCGGCCTGCCGTTCCATGTCGATCTCACGATCACCAACAGCGAAGCCGAGCCGCTGACGGTGGATTTGCCGTCGCCGCTTCATGTGCGCTTCGAGACGCCACAAGCGCTTTCCATCATCGAGCTCACGCCCGAGCGCAGCGGACCGATCACCGTCGCGCCAGGAGGGTTCGCGCGCGTGAGGCTGGAAGGAGCGATGCCGGAGAAGGCTGAGGGTCTTGCGACGCTGGTGCCTACTGGGCTCGCGGCCAATTCGGTCGCGCTGCAGATTCTCGCGCCCGCGCCAGGTTCGGACACGATTGGTTCCGGTCAACTCGCCAAGGCTCCCGAAGCGCCGCAGTCGAAGGATTCATACACCACCGCGCTGGTCGATAAACCGCCGCCGCTCGCGGTGTCGGTGTATGAGCCGGTTTATTTCCTGATCGGCGGCGACGGCGGCTTGAACGCCAAATTCCAGATCAGCCTGCGCTATCAGCTGTTCGACGGTCGCGGCTCGCTCGCCAACCGCCTGCCCTGGATCGACGATTTGTATCTTTCGTATTCGCAGACGTCGCTGTGGGACCTGGGCGATCTGTCCAAGCCGTTCCGCGATTCGAGCTATCGGCCGCGATTGTTCTACGCCAATTACGACCTGGCGCGTTTCTTCGACGGCCGCTTGCGCGTCGGCGTGGAAAGCGGCTTCGGTCACGAGTCCAACGGCAAGGAAAACGAAGACTCGCGCAGTTTCAACATGCTGTACGTGCGGCCCGCGCTGACGCTCGGCGACCCTGCCGGCCTGCGCTTCTTCGCCGCGCCGCTGATCCATAACTACATCGCGAACAACGAGAATCGCGATCTCAAGGACTATCGCGGCTATGTCGACTGGGTGTTCGGTGTCGGCGCCAAGGGTGGCCTGGATTTCTGGACCACGCTGCGCAAGGGTCAGCGCAGCGACTATGGCAGCCTCGAATGGAATGTTTCCTATCCGCTGTCCAAGCTCAGCGGCGGCGATCTCACCGGCTGGCTGACGCTGCAATATTTCGCCGGCTACGGCGAGAGCCTGCTCGACTATAACCGCAAGCTGGAGTCGCAGTGGCGCTTGGGGATCTC
>JBEVKA010000056.1:0-5266 GCA_040509855.1 Steroidobacter sp. | reverse complement strand
GCCTGCGCGGTGACACTCTCGTCATCGCCGTAAGTCGTGCGACCTGCTTCCACATTGGATTTGAAGCCGACGAATTCCTTGTCGGTGACGAAGTTGACCACGCCGCCGATCGCATCGGATCCATACGATGCCGACGCGCCGCCGGTGACGACATCCACTCGTTCCACCAGCAATTGCGGGAACTGACTGACGTCGACCACGCCTGTGACATTCGCCGGCGTCACTCGCTGCCCGTCGAGCAGCGTGAGGGTGCGAATCGTGCCGAGGTTACGAAGACTGAACGAGCTCAGGCCGGTCGCGCCGCTGCTGGTGCTGTTGACGAAAGTCTTGCGACCGGTGCTGCCCTGGAGCACGGGCAACTCGGCGATGGTGTTGAACAGATTGGGCGCGGCGTCCTGCTCGATATCCGCAGCGCTGATGACGCTGGTCGGCGTCGGTTGGGAATAGCCGCTGGAAGCGATTCGCGATCCGGTGACCACGACTTCGGAAATCGCCTCCTCCGATCTCGCGCCCGCTTCCGGTGCATCCGCCGCCCCACTGCGGGCCGATACACTCAATAAAGCCAATGTGGACACGAAATAAACATGCAGATCACGTCTGGCTGGTTGCATCTCAATCCACCCCTGCGGGGCGCTCCCCGGTTATTTTTTAGTGGTTCGAGCATAAACACGCTTCAATATCATCGTCAATCAAAAAAGCGTCATTCATGTTTGTATTGTTACATTTTGAGACGCACGGTGACGCCGGACCTCTGAACCTGCGGGTGTGGATCAGTCGCCGATGGGTTGCTGAGGCGCGATGCCGTGCAGCCAGGCGACGCTGCCCCGCATTCTGCGCAGGGCCAGATGAGCACGCTCGCCAACGACCGCGGCCACGGCATGCGCGAGCCGGTCGATCACGAACAGCTGCGCGAACCGCATCGGGCTGGGCTGGAATTCTTCGACACCCACCGCCGCCAGCCCCACGTGCAGACAGATATCGGCGTCGCGTCCCAATGGCGTGTCTTTATCGGTGATGGCGATGCAGGTCGCCTTGTAGTACTTGGCCAGCTCCAGGCTCTCCTGCAACTCGCGCGGCCGGCCGGTCGAGGAAATGAACAACGCCACATCGCCTTCGCCCAGGATCGCCGCCGACATGCGCTGGGTGTAGCCGTCGGTGAACACCATGACGGGGAGATTGAAACGAAACAGGCGGATGTGCATTTCCGCCGCCAGCGTCGCCGAGCTGCCGCCGATGCCGTAAATCACGACTCGCCCGGCCTTCGCGATCGCCTGCGCGCTGCTCACCACATCCTTATGAGCCAACGTGGCGCGCGTGCGAGTGAGCGCGTCGATGATGGTGTCGAACACGCGATCGCCGTCAGGATCATGATCCTTGGCGGCAAGCTCGACCGCGCCCACGGACTTTGCGGCTCGCCCTGCCTGATCGCTCATCGCCTGCGTCAGCGCCAGCTCCTGGATGAGGCGGAATTTCAGATCCTTGAAGCCCTCGCAGCCCACCGCACGACAGAATCTCAGGATGGTCGGCTCGCTCACGCCGAGGTCGGCCGCGATGCTGCGCACACTGGAGCGAACGAATTCTTGCGGCGATTCCAGCAGCCGCTTGGCGATCCTGATTTCGGATCGCGTCATGGAATCCATCATGCGCTCGAGCCGCGGCAGGATGTCTACGCTTTCTTGGGTCCGCGCTTTTTTCATGCCCCAATCCTCTCACGGGCGCCCGGAGCCCGTCACGACGCGCAATGTTATTAACACTACATTTCTGTTTGACGGCACTACATTTCTGATGGATCATCCCTCGAGATCATCCAACGAGGGAAGTCCCGTGCCCATCGAGCGTATCGGGGATGCGAGAACCGGTTCGGGCGGCCAGCACCTGCCCTTCTGCCAGGCGACCATCGCCAACGGTTTCGTGTTCGTATCCGGCCAGGTCGCCATGGGCGATGACGGCGAGATCATCCAGGGCGGCGTCGTCGCGCAGACCCATCACTGCATTCAAAGCATCATCGCGATCCTGGCCAAGGCCGGCTGCACACTGAAAGACGTGGCCAAAGCCAACGTCTGGCTCGACGACACGCGTGATTTCCAGGCCTTCAATCGTGTGTACTCCAGCTACTTCGGACAAGCATTGCCGGCGCGCGCGTGCGTGCAGTCCGCGCTGATGGTCGACGCCAAGGTGGAAATCGAAGTGATCGCGGTGAAACCCAACGGGTGACCTATGCGCCTGAGCGATCTCACAAACGCCGAGTTGCCGCCGGGCACCAAGGGCGTTCCGCTCGATGGATCGATCAAACGCGCCGGTGACCTGGTAGGTCGCGGCTTGAATCTGCTCCGCGGCGATTTGCCAGTGCCCGTCGCTGTCTTGAAACAATCCGCGCTGGAAAACAACCTGCGGGAGATGCAGGCGTACATCGAGCGCGCGGGCGTCAAGCTCGCGCCGCATGCCAAGACCACGATGTGTCCCGAGCTGTTCGAACGTCAGCTCAGCCAGGGCGCGTGGGGCCTGACGGTCGCGACCATGACTCAATTCAAGTTGTGTCACGACATCGGCGTGTCCCATCTCATCCTGGCGAATCAGCTGGTCGGTCAGGCGGAGATCGCCGGCCTCGCGCGCATGTGGGCGCAGACGCCGTATCGTTCCTATTATGTGCTGGTCGATAGTTTCGATGGCGCGCGAGCAATTTCCGAAGGCTTCAGTCGATGTCAGGGCGCGCCGCCGGCACGACTGCTGATCGAGATGGGCCTGCCGAACACGCGTTGCGGCGTTCGCACTGTGGAAGAAGGTCAGGCGCTGGCACGCGCGATTCAATCGCTGCCGCATGTCGAGCTTCACGGCGTTGAAGGTTATGAAGGATTGATCGTCACGGATCAGGCCGATCGCGATGCCGACGCAGTGCTGAACTATCTGCGCACGGTGCTCAAACTCTGTGAATCGCTCGCGGCGGATGGACTGTTCGCCGCGCCCGATCAGATCATCGTCAGCGCTGGCGGATCGGCGTACTACGATCTGGTCGCGCACATGCTTTCGGGCAAGACGCCGGGCATCGTGCCCATTCTGCGCAGCGGCTGTTATATAACGCATGACATCGGCTTCTATCGCCGACTGCTGACTCACATTCAACGCCGGGCCATCGAAGGCCCCGCCCCTCGCCTCGTTCCCGCGCTCGAAGTATGGTCCCGCGTGATCTCACGACCGCAGGCGGATCAGGCGATCGTGCTGATGGGCAAACGCGATGTTTCTTTCGACATCGACCTGCCGGTGGCGCGCTGGTGGTTCCGTGAAGGACGGCACGACGCACCCACTGCCATCGATGGTTTGACGGTCCATAAACTCAACGATCAACACGCGTACCTGAGCGTGCCGAGCGACGCCGATCTGGCGGTCGGGGATCTGCTGGGTTTCCACATTTCGCATCCGTGCACCACGTTCGACAAGTGGTCGCTGCTGATGGAGGTCGACGACGACTACACCGTGGTCGGCGGCCTCAAGACGTTTTTTTGAGCTTTCGAATTTCATCGTGATGACAACTCGTATTCGTGCCGACGTCCTGCTGAAGGGCGGACAGATCATCGACGGCACCGGCCGCCCCGCCTTCGACGCCGACGTAGCGCTGCGCGGCGACACCATCGTTGCCGTTGGTGATCTCACCGATGTTTCGGCGGATCGAGTCATCGATGTGACCGGCCTGGCGGTGGCGCCGGGCTTCATCGACGTGCACACGCACGACGATCTCATTTGTATCACCCAGCCGGAGATGACGCCCAAGATCAGCCAGGGCGTGACTTCGCTGGTGGTCGGGAATTGCGGCATCTCCGCCGCGCCGCTGCGCTTTCACGATGGCGTCAGCGAGCCGTTCAATCTGCTCGGCCAGCAGGATGACTTCGCTTACGACACGTTTGCCGGCTACCGGCGGGCGATCGAATCGGTATCACCGCGCGTGAACGTCGCTGCTTTGGTCGGCCATTCGACGCTTCGGGTGCGTTGTGTCGAAGATCTCCAACGGCCGGCGACCGCTCGCGAGTTGGAACAAATGAGTGCTCTGTTGCGCCAGGCGCTCGACCAGGGCGCTGTCGGCATGAGTTCGGGCGTGTTCTACGCTCCTGCTCAGGCTGCCGACTTGCAGGAGTTGAGCGCACTCGCGCAGACGGTGGCCGAGGCCGGTGCGGTGTACACAGCTCACATTCGCGACGAGCGCGAAGGCATTGTCGAAGCGTTGGAAGAAGCGTTCGCCGCCACCAAGCCGCGCCAGGCACCGTTGATCTTGTCTCATCTCAAATGCGCAGGCGTGCGCAACTGGGGCAGAGCCGAAGAAACACTCGGCCTCATCGATACCGCGCGCAAGTCGCAGCCCGTGCATCTCGATTGCTATCCCTACACCGCAGGTTCCACTGTCATCCGCCCCGACCTGGCCGACGGTGAAGTAGAGATTCTCATCAACTGGTCCACGCCTCATCCCGAAATGGGCGGCCGCTCGCTGAAGAGCATCGCCGAAGAATGGGGCCTGAGTCAGGCGAGCGCAGCCGAGCGGTTGATGCCCGGCGGCGCCAGTTATTTCCAAATGCACGAGCAGGACATGCGCCGGATCATGCAACACCACTGCTGCATGATCGGCTCCGACGGCCTGCCCCACGACACCTTGCCGCACCCACGTTTGTGGGGCACGTTCCCTCGCGTGCTCGGCCGCTACGCCCGCGACCTCAAAGTGCTCAGCCTCGAAATGGCCGTCCACAAAATGACCGGCCTGTCCGCGAAGACTTTCGGCCTGCACGATCGCGGCCGAATCGCGGTCGGCATGAAAGCGGACGTCACCGTTTTCAATCCCCAAACCGTTCTCGACCGCGCCACTTACGACTCCCCGACCCAACGCGCCGAAGGCATCGAGCACGTATTCGTCAACGGCACGCTGGCCTGGACGGAAGACGCGGCGACACCCGGGCGGAGTGGAAGGTTTCTCACGCGCCAGATGCATCATATGTGATGCATTTCTTCTTGATTCACCCTAAATGCATCATATATGATGCATATCCATTCAGGATGGGGTGAATCAATATGACCCTCCACGAGCTGGGTCCGCTGTTCAAGCAGGCCCGAACCGACGCTGGACTCTCTCAACAGCAGCTGGCCCAGCCGCTCGGGATGAGTCGCGCCACGAGTTCGGCGATCGAGGGCGGACGATGCGAAGAGATCGGATTCTCCAAGCTGGCCGCGCTACTCGAGCAGGTCGGTCTCGAAATCACCATCGCTCCCCGCAAAGGCCGACCGACGA
>JBEVKA010000055.1:0-7798 GCA_040509855.1 Steroidobacter sp. | reverse complement strand
GCCGCCGCGCAGGAGAGCAAGCGTAAAGCCGAGACTTTCATCGATTCGGTCGCCGCCTCCGACATCAATGCATTGCCTGATCGCAGCGTGACCGAAGCGCTACAGCGCGTGCCGGGCGTCGCGATGGATCGCTTCACTTCGCGTAACGATCCCGATCATTTTTCCATCGAAGGCTCCGGACTGTCGGTGCGGGGCTTGACTCAAGTGCGTGGCGAGTTCAACGGCCGTGACGTATTCACTGCCAACAGCGGACGAGGCTTGAGCTTTCAAGACATCTCGCCGGAGTTGCTGGCAGGCGTGGACGTCTACAAGAATCAATCGGCGGATCAGATCGAGGGCGGCATCGGCGGCCTGGTCAACCTGCGCACGCGACTGCCTTTCGATTCCACCGAGCGGGTGCTGGCGATTTCGGCGGATGGCAGCTACGGCGATTTTGCCGAGCAGTGGACCCCGAGCTACTCGGCGCTCTACAGCGATCGTTTCAGCACCGGGATCGGCGAGGTCGGTGTGTTGTTCAACTACGCGCATTCGCTATTGCGAGCACGCACCGACGGCATGCAAGTCGAGCCGTTTTTCAGTCGCGACGATATCGAGCCGGGCAGGACGGTGATCGTACCGCGCGGTGGAGCGATCCGTCGCAACGAGCATGAGCGCGAGCGCGATGGCATTACGTTCGCCACGCAGTGGGCCAACGACGATCGTTCCATCGTCGCGACGGCGCAGTACATTCGCTCGGAAGCGAAGCAGATCTGGAACGAGCACGCGGTGGAGTTCGACGCGGACAATCTGTCGACCTCGGTATTTCCAGTCTCGGGCACACAGTTCGAATATGACGATGCCGGCGTGTTCACCGGCGGTACGTTGACGACGCGTGCCACGTTGCGCGGTGGCGATCCTCGCACGCTCGCGATGCCCTACGAGTATGGCGCGCAACATCACATCGACAATCGCGTCAACTGGCTGGACAACACCATCGACGATATCAGTTTGAACCTGCGCTGGGTGCCGAACGAGCGCTATGCGCTGAACTTCGATGCGCAGTACGCGACCTCTCGCGTGGAGAATCTCGACTGGGCCGTATTCGGCGCCGCTTGGGCCAACACGCGCATCGATCTGCGGGGCGATGACATTCGCGTGACCATGCTGCCGCCCAGCCCGGACCTGCCGGCTTCTTTCACCAGTGATCCCGCCAGCACTTTCTGGCGTTCCGCGCAGGATCACATCGAGGACAGCGAAGGCAACGAGCTGGCGGCGCGCCTGGATTTCGACGTGGACCTGGGCCTGGGATTTCTCGATACGCTGCGAGTGGGCGTACGTCACACGATGCGTGAGCAGAACACGCGCTATGCGCAATACAACTGGGGCGTGCTGAGTGAAGTGTGGGCCACCGATCCGCCGCCGGCGGTGTGGTTCGATCAAGCGCTTCAGGACAGCACCGAGCTGTACGCGTTCGACGATTTCTTTCGCGGCGCCGCCGATGGACAGAGCGTGTTCATTTATCCGGGCAGCAACCTGATCGCCGACTACGCGGCGGCGAAAGCGCCGCTGCGAACGATTGCCGAAGGCTGGCGTGACAACGCCAATGGCATGGACTGGCGGCCCATCGATCAACGCGAAGGATCGGTGGGCAGCTTTCGTCCCCATGAACTGCACACCACGGACGAGGACACGACGGCGCTGTATGCGATGGTCAGGTTCGATAGCGATCGGCCGGTGTTCGGACGCGCCAGGTTGAGTGGCAATGCAGGCGTGCGTTGGATTCGAACGCGCGATGACACCAAAGGATTCGAGAGCTATCCCGATCTGCGACGTCCCGCGACTTGCGATGCTGGCACCACAGGTGCACTGTTGGATCCGGGTTGCGTGCTCGCTGCCGAGGATCGCGCATTCGGTGCTGGCAACACCGTGGCCCGCAATGCCAGCAGCAACTATGACGATGTGTTGCCAAGTCTGAATCTCAAGTTGGAGCTGACACCCAAGTCGCTACTGCGTTTCGCCGCGTCTAGAGCGATTAGCCGTCCGGAATTAGGCCTGCTGCGCAACTATGTGCAGGTCGACGCGGGCGGCGGAGTCATCGGCTACAACGCGGCCGGACAGGCGATCCATCCAGAAACGATTCCGGCCAGCGTGTTCGCGTTGCCGCCAGATCAGGTGCCATCGCAATACATTCCTGTGCGTGCCGAGATCCGCCGATTGGACGGCTCGGGCACTGGATTTACCGCGCGCGCCGGCAATCCATTCCTGAAACCCATGGAGGCCAATCAATTCGATGTGTCCTTCGAGTGGTACTTCGCCCCGGAGGGCGCACTCACGGCGACTGCGTTCTACAAGGATTTGAAAAACTTTTTCGTCAACGGCGTGGTCGAGCGTCAGCTCAGCAACGGCGGCGCGACGCGCAGCGTGAATGTATCGACCGTCATCAATGGTGACGAGGGCAGCATCCAGGGCTATGAGCTGAGCTACCAGCAGTTCTACGATTTCCTGCCCGGAGCATTCGCTGGATTGGGATTGCTGGCGAACTACACCCACATTACCCAGGACGGCGCGGTGGCCAAGAACTACGACACCCAGCTGCCCACGCCGGGCGGCGGCGCGATCGCGTTCGAAAATGTGCCGTTGGAAGGCTTGTCCGAGCACAACGCCAACCTGGTCGCCATGTACGAACGCGGGCCGTGGTCGGTGCGACTGGCTTACAACTGGCGTTCCCAATATCTGGTGACGACGCGCGACGTGATTACGTTCCTGCCGATCTATCAGGACGATACTGGGCAGCTGGACGCCACCGCGTATTTTTCGCTGACGCCGACGCTCAAGCTCGGCATCGAGGGCGTGAATCTCGCCAACGAGGTGACGGTGCTGAAGCAGCAGTTCGACAACGACCGCACTTTGTTACCACGCGCTAATTTCATCAATGACCGGCGTTACGCAGTGATCCTGCGCGCCACTTTCTAAAGAGATCCAATGAAACTATTCAAGCAAACATCGTTTGCACTCTCGCTCGTGCTCCTGTCCGGGCTGGCAGTGGCGGAGTGCGTTGACTCCCCGGGAGAGGTGCTGCGTGTCTGCGCATCCGCCGAGGATGGGCAGGCGTTTTATCAGGTGTCGCGGCGTGGTCGGCCGGTTCTCCAGCGCGCGGCGCTCGGGCTGCAGTTCGTGGGCGAGGGGCGGGCGCATGTCGCGACGTCCGGCAAGGTGACTCGTCGTTCTGTCGATACGACGTGGGAGCAGCCGTGGGGCGAACAGCGTGTCATTCGCGATCGTCACAATGAGTTACGCGTGCCGTTCTCGGGCGATACGCCGAATACCAAAGCATTCGACGTGATCGTGCGCGTGTTCGATGACGGCTTCGGCTTTCGCTACGATTTCCATGGCGTCCCGTCGGACCGGGCGGTGAGCATCAGCGACGAGCTGACGGAGTTCCGGCCGCTGGGTGACTATCGGGCATGGTGGTTCGAGGCCTATCAGAAGGAGCGTGACGAATATTTGTATCGCCGGACCGTCCTGGGTGCGGTGACCAAGGCCGAGACGCCGCTGACCCTCGAGTCCTCAGAGTTGTATTTGTCCATCCACGAGGCCGCGCTGGTCGATTATTCCAGTATGGTGCTGGAGCGTACTGGCGCGGATACGTTTAAAGCCGATCTCATGCCCTGGTCCGACGGCGTGAAGGTGCATCGAACCGGGCCATTCCAGACGCCGTGGCGCACGGTGCTGGTGGCAGAGACACCGGCGCAGCTCGCCGATTCGCGCCTGACGCTGAACTTGAACGAGCCCAACGAGCTGGGCGATGTTTCCTATGCGCGCCCGGGGAAGTACGTCGGCATCTGGTGGGAGATGCATCTGAATCAATCCACCTGGGGCAGCGGCCCCAAGCATGGCGCGACCACTGCCAACACCAGGCGTTACATCGATTTCGCCGCCGCGCATGGCTTCAACGGTGTGCTGGTGGAAGGCTGGAACACCGGGTGGGACGGCGACTGGATCGCCAATGGCCACACCTTCAGCTTCACTCAACCCTATCCCGATTTCGATCTGCCCGGCGTGACCAGCTACGCCCGGAGCAAGGGCGTGTCATTGATCGGCCACAACGAAACCGCCGGCGCGATCGCGAACTATGAAGCGCAAATGGATGCCGGCTTCGCACAGTACGCCAGGCTCGGCGTTCGCGTGGTGAAGACCGGCTATGTGAAGCCGAACGGGACAATCGAACGTCAGACTGCGGACGGCGCAAAACACAACGAATGGTTCGCCGGCCAGTATCTGGTGCGTCATCATCAGCGTGTCGTCGCGGCGGCCGCGAAACATCGCATCGCCATCGATGTGCACGAACCCGTCAAGGACACGGGGCTGCGGCGCACGTATCCCAACGTGATGTCGCGCGAGGGAGCGAGAGGGCAGGAGTTCAACGCCTGGGGCGATCCCACCAATCCGCCGGAGCACGTCACCATCATTCCTTTCACACGTCTGCTCGCGGGGCCGATGGATTTCACGCCGGGCATTTTCGATATCACCGAAGGCGGTAAGCCGGACATCGACAAGCGCGTGCAGTCGACGCTGGCCAATCAGCTTGCATTGTATGTTGTGCTCTACAGCCCACTGCACATGGCGGCGGACCTGCCGGAGAACTATCTGCGTCACCTCGACGCCTTCCAGTTCATCCGCGATGTGCCTACCGATTGGGAACAATCACGCACGCTCGACTCGCGCATCGGCGACTACGTCGTCGTCGCGCGTCAGCAGAGAGGGAGCGCGGATTGGTATCTCGGTGCGTTGACGGATGAAGCGTCGCGCACGGTCGACGTCGTGCTGGACTTCCTCGCGCCGGGCAAGCGCTATGAAGCGCAGATCTATCGAGACGCCAAGGGCGCGGACTATCGCACCAGGCCGGTGGCTTACGAGATCGTCAAACAAAACGTCAGCGCGAAGGATCGTTTGAATCTATGGCTCGCGCCCGGCGGCGGCACGGCGGTTCGTTTCAAGGCGCTGGACTAAAAAAAAGCGGCGTCGATCCGCGAGGACCGACGCCGCCCATTCGTCTAACGCAAACGTTCGTTACTGACGAACCTTCGCGGTCTCCTTCAGCAAGGTCGCGTTGGCGTCATCGCCGTCCAGCGACCAGGAGAACAGGCCTCCCAGGCCGAGGTTGTTGACGTACGCGGTCTTGGTGGCGATCACGGTCGCGTCGTCGAAGCTCCAGAACTCGGTGCCGTTGTAGGTCCACAGCTGCTTGGTCACCGGGTGATAGAACTTCGGCGCGTTGCGAGGCGCGAGCACTTTGTAGTCCTCGATGCCCGCCTCGTACGTGCCGAACGCCGGCCCGCTGGCGCGTTGATACAAACCGTTGGCGCCGCCGTTGGCAACGCCCGTCCAGCCGCGACCGTAGAACGGAATGCCGATCACGAGCTTGCTCGCCGGCACACCCGCGCCGAGCAGCTTGTTCACGGCAGTCTCCGTGGCATAGGTCTTCACTACGCCCGTCGCCGGATTGTTTGGATCCACATGCAGGTTCGACTGGAAGTTGGTCGGGCCCTGCGGCTCGAAGCCACCGTGGTAGTCGTAGCTCATCAGGTTGATCCAATCCAGATGCTGCGAGTACGCGCCGGGCTCGGTGTTGTCGATCTTGTCGGCGCCGGCGCCGATCGCGACCGTCAATCCATACTGCTTGCCGGTCTGCGCGGTCAGCAGATTCAACTGACGACGGAACTCGCCCAACAACAGCGTGAAGTTGGTCTTGTCCGCCGGGCTCACCGTGTTGTACGGCTGACCGCCACCGCCCGGGAATTCCCAGTCGATGTCGATGCCGTCGAACACATTCGCGGCCGCACCCGGACCACCCGCGCCATCGGCGACTGGCAGATTGCCGCGGAGGTAAATGTCGATGCACGACGAGACCAGCGTCTGGCGAGCCGCGTCCGTCAGCGAGAAGCGGCTGAAGTTCTTCGACCACGTCCAGCCACCGAGCGAGATGAACAGCTTGATGTTCGGATTGCGCTGCTTGAGCTTCTTCAGCTGATTGAAGTTGCCCTTGAGCGGCTGGCTCCACACGTCGGCGACACCGTCGACGGAAGTCGCGGCATCGTAGGACTTCTGATAGTCCGCATAACCGTCGCCGCCATCGCCGTTGCCGGATTCGGCGCGAGTGATGATGCCGCAGCGGCCGTCATCGTAGACGTTGCCGAACGCATAGTTGATGAACGTGAGCCGCGACGCCGAGCCGCTGGTCTCGATGTTCTTCACGTGATAGTTGCGCTGATAGATGCCCCACTGGGTGAAGTAGGCACCAACCTGCTTGCCGCCGCCGTTGCCCGGGTTTTGAGTCACGGTGATCGTGACATCATCCGTGGCTGTCGCGCCCTGGTTGTCCGTGACGCGCAGACGGAATGTCAGCGTCGTGTTCGACGACGGAGCGGTGAAGCTCGCCGTCGCGCTGCTCGCGCCGTTCAGCGTCACCGTCGGTCCAGCGACCTGCGACCAGAGATAACCTGTGATCGAACCATCGGCGTCCGAACCCGAGCCGGCCAGCGTTACCGCCGAGCCCGGAGCAGTGTTGCGATCGGGACCGGCGCTCGAAGTCGGCGGCTGGTTGACACCGCCACCGCTGCATTCATGCAGCCGTCGCCACACGCCCCATTCACCGGACTGAGTCGGGATTTCATTCTGCGTCCACCATTTGGCCTCGTACGCGACGTTCTGATACGTCACGCGATTGCCGTTGGTATAGATGGAGCTGCTGGTCCATGCGGGGTAGGGACAGGGTTGGGCTTGCGCCATCGCGAGCGATGTACACAACAACCATAAGAACACCGCCGCGATCCCCAATGGGACCCGTGCAATTGATGCTGTCACTGCGAATTCCTCCGTAAAGTGTTGCTCAGAACCTGGCGCAAAATCTGGCAAGGGCGAGAGTGGTCAACGTCCCGGAAGAGTGGTGCGCTCACTCGCGATCTGATGTCGCATGAGTGTGTCGAGTCCACGATGAACCGCGTGAAACGCGGCGTCATGCAACCCGGCTGCGCGATGAATGAGGGAGCTGGCGTCCTGTGCTCCATAGACACGTCCTTGTCGATGCCCTCGAACGTGATGCCACCGATCAGGCACCAGTGGTACCACGTAGGTCCAATATAGTACCAGTCAGGAAGAAAAGCCAAATTTAGTCGCGAGCTGGGCTAATCGTGAATAAAGTACAGTTAGTTCAAGCGGCTATGTCGCTGCTCGGGGACGGTAAGTCCAGTGATTGGTACTGTAATGGTATTGTAATGAGTACCAATTAACGGCTCGCCTGCATCAGTCGCTGCGCCTCGTTCACGTTGAGAGCTGGAGATGCCAGCACCACCGAGGTGTCGATCTGGCGCGCTGGAATAGTCCAGTAAGTCTTCAGCAATTCGGCCTTCACCGATTCCGGCACCAGTTGAAACTGGTGAGTTTCATAAAAACGAATCGCCCACGTGGCCGCTCGCCAAGTGCCCACCAATATCTGTCGATGCGATTGTGACTTCAGGTGCGCGATGAGCGCGCCGCCGAGGCCTCGTCCCTGAAACTCGGGTCGCACATACGCGTGACGAATCAATTCAACGTTGCGCACGGGTTGAATTCCCATCACGCCCGCGAGCGAGCCGTCGATCTCCGCGGCAATGAATTGGACGCCGTCTGCGATCTCATCACGCAAGTGTTGCGATGACATGTACGGTTCGTGCCAGCAGTCGTCGGGAATGACGCCGCGATATTTGCTGGCCGCTGCGTTGATGATTGCGAGCAGCGTGTCGAACTCGCCGTCGTGACAGGGCCGAATGAGCATCGCTTG
>JBEVKA010000054.1:0-9534 GCA_040509855.1 Steroidobacter sp. | reverse complement strand
ATGGAAGCGCGCAAGATCATCGAACCTGAGACCGCCGCGCTCGCCGCCACCGTGATCGACGAGGAACAGCTCGACGGGCTCGACAAGATCATCGACCGCATGGAAGAAGAGAACCGGCTGGAGATTCAGGGCGAGAACGCCGATCGCCAGTTCCATGTCGGCATCGCCGCCTCCACCGGCAACTCGGCGCTGGTCGCGGTGATCGACGATCTGTGGCATCGACGTCAGACCGATCCGCTGTTCTTCAAGCTGATGGAAAAAGCGCGCTCCAAGGGTGTAAAGCCCGTGGCCGACGATCATCGACGCATCCTGGCAGCGCTGCGCAAGCACGATCCGGCGGCGGCTCGCGCCACCATGCGCGATCATCTCACTCGAGTCATCGAAACATTGCTCAAGGCGACCGAAACCGAGGCCATGGAGCGCGTGCAGACCGAGCTCGCCGCTCGCCGCCAGCGTTACATCCGCTCGCTCAATAAATAGTCGCTACGCCGCCGGCAGACACGCCGGGCCGATCGGTTCGAACGTCTTGTACGTCAGGATGAATTCCTGGTGGCCGAGCTCTTCGGACTTGGTCTTTTGCCCGCGCCCCGCCGCCTCGATCAATGTGACGATCTCATCGCCGACCTCATCGAGTGTCGCTTCCCCGGCGAGGATGCGACCCGCGTCCACATCCATATCCTCACTCAACCGACGATAAGTATCCGGGTTGGCGCAGACTTTGATGACCGGCGCGATCGCCGAGCCCACCACCGAACCGCGCCCGGTAGAAAACAACACGATCTGACTGCCGCACGCGATCAGCTCGACGATTTCCGCGTTATCGGCGATGTTGGGAAATCCGAAGCGCACTTCCCCATCGGGCACGACATCCAAAAGATAAAGCCCACCCCGAGGCGGAATATCGCCCGGTTTTATCAAGCCAACGATTTGCGACGCGCCCGATTTCGCATACGCGCCCATGCTTTTTTCTTCTTGCGTCGTGAGTCCGCCCTCGGCGTTACCAGGCGCAAAACTGCCATGACCCAGTACGGCGTAATAGCGGGCCGCTTTTTCCACACATGCAGTGATGAGCTCGGCGAGCTGCGGCGTGGCAGCTCGCGACGCCATGTGACCCTCGCATCCGATCAGCTCGCCAGTTTCCTCGAAGATGCACGCCGCATTCACCGCAACGAGACGATCGAATGCACGGCCAATCGCTGGATTCGCCGTAAGGCCACTGGTGCCATCGGAGCCGCCGCAAATCGTGCCCACAGTCAGCTCATCTAACGCAACCGGTACTGTCGGTTGCGCATCGAGTTCGGCGCGGACGCGTTCCACCCACGCTCGACCAGCTGCGATCGTCGAACGTGTGCCGCCAGCCGCTTGAATCACCACTGTGTGCACTGGACGGCCCGTTGCAGCGATGGCCTCGCGCAATCCACGCCTGTCGAAGCCTTCACATCCCAGCGAGACGAGCAACACCGCACCCACATTCGGATGCGCGCCGAGCCGACGCATCATGTCGTACGCATACTGATTCGCGTAACAACCGGGGAACCCGATCAGATGCACGTCACGATCGCGAAAAGGCGAGACAATCTCTCTCGCAACGTGATGAGCGCATTCGACCAGGTAGGCCACCGCCACCACGTTGCGAATGCCCTTGCGTCCGTCGCTGCGCAACCATCCTCTCATCGTCGGTCTCATCGCTTGGTGAAGCCAACACCGCCGTCGTGCACATACGTCGGCAGATAGTCGCTTTTCATGTTGTGCAGGTGGACGATCTCGCCGCGCCGGATCGCGGTAGTGGTCGAGCCGATGGGTGCGCCATACTTTGTGACTTTCTCACCTGCGTCGAAGTCACGCCGCGCGATCTTGAAGCCCACAGATACTTCGGCACCCAACTTCACGTTCTCGCCATCCATGCGAACGATCTCGCCTCCGCGCAGGTTCGCGCACGCGACCACGACATTGTCGTGCTCCGATAACAACAGCAGTCGCGGATCGAATGGCTTCACTTGTGACCAACCAGGCCGTAAGCAAGCACGGCCACAAATCCCACCAGCGGAATCACCAGCGCGATTTGCAGGCTACCGGTCACATCGGCCATGTGGCCCACCAGGGGTGGCACGATCGCGCCGCCGATGATGGCCATTATCATGAAAGACGACGCGATCTTGGTCAGCGGCCCCAGGTCCCGCACGCCGAGCGTGAAAATGGTCGGGAACATGATGGACATGAAGAAAATGGTGAGCCACAGCGCCCAGATCGCAGCCCAACCGGACGCGACGATCGCGACCAGCACCAATACGATGTTCGCGAACGAATACAACGACAACAGCTTGTGAGGCGACCAGCGCTGCATGATGAAAGCGCCAGAGAAACGCCCCACCATCAACGCCAGGAAGCCGAACGACAACAAATGCGCCGCTTGCCGCTCCGTGGTATCGGGGCTCAGATCTTTGGTGAAGTCGATGAAGTAGGACCAGACCGCGACCTGCGCGCCGACATAGACAAACTGGGTGAGCGCACCGAGCGTGAGATGCCGGACTTTCAAGAGCTGACGAAACGATCCGCGTAATCCGGCCGGCGCGCTGGAAGCACCTTCATCCACGGGCGGAAACCGAGTCATCGCAATCATCACCGCGACTATCGCGACACCCGCGGCGAGCACGAGATACGGCATCTGCACTGCCTGAGCTTCAGCGATTCGATACGCTTCCACTTCGGCGGCCGACATCGCGGCCAGCGCCTCGGGCGAGTGCTCCACGCCGGAGAAGATGAAAATGCCGCCAAGGAACGGGCCGAGAAACGCGCCGATGCCATAGAAAGACTGCGCCAGATTGAGACGTGCCGAGGATGTTTGTGACGGCCCCATCACGGACACGAAAGGGTTAGCCGCGGTCTCCAGAAACGACAAACCGAAGGCAATGATGTAGAGCGCGAACAGGAAGAATCCGAACTGCCTCACCTCCGCCGCCGGATAGAACAACACCGCGCCGATGAAATACAGCGCGAGTCCGATCAGGATCCCGTACTTGTAACCAAACTTGCGCATCGCCAGCGCCGCTGGGATCGCGCCTAGGAAATATCCACCATAGAACGCGGTCTGCACGAGTCCAGACTGTCCTCGCGTCAGGTCGAGTGCTTTCTGAAACTGACGGATGAGCACATCGTTCAGTTGCGCGGCCAGCGCCCACGAGAAGAACAATGTCGTCACCAGGATGAAGGGAACGACATAGTGCGCCGGCAGGATCGGCGTTCGCTCCGCGGCAGGCGATGGAATCAATGGCTGGACAGCACCCGCGGGTGCGATTTGTTTCATTGCAGCTCTTCGAGGGTCAACGAAGCATCACGCCAAGCCGCCAGCGCCGCCGCTTTCTGTGGTGGGGGTACGTCAGCAGCGGACGCTGGCGGCTTGCGATTTCGCAAGCGGACAGCGCCGAAGTCGCAATCTACTACTGGCCTGTTTTCGTGTAAAACACTATTTTCCAACGTGTCAGCAATCTGTCAGGCAGACCATCGGGCGCTGATTGGCGGTAGCATCTTCTTATGAAACAACCCTTCGGCAGACTTTCCGGCAAGCGGATTCTGGTCACCGCTGCGGGGCGCGGCATCGGACGCGCCGCCGCTCTCGCCTGTGCACGTGAAGGTGCGTCGGTGCACGCAACCGATATCGATCCAGACGTGCTGATCGACCTGGCCAGCGACATGATTTCAGTCACGACGCTCGACAACACCGACCCCGCCGCAGTCGCCGCCTATGCGCGCACGTGCCCGACATTCGATGCGGTCGTACATTGTGTCGGCATCGTTCAACACGGCTCCGTACTCGAATGCAGCAGCGAGGATTGGCGCCGCGCGTTCCGCATCAACGTCGACAGCTTTTATTTCCTGTTGCAAGCAGTGTTGCCACCCATGCTCGAAGCGGGCGGCGGCAGCATCACCTGCATCTCCTCCGTGGCCTCATCCATCATGGGCATTCCCCATCGCGCGTCGTACGGCGCGACCAAGGCGGCGATGATCGGCTTGGTGAAATCGGTCGCGGCCGATTACGTCGGCAAACAAATCCGCTGTAATGCCATTTGCCCCGGCACGATTCTTTCGCCTTCGCTCGAGCAACGCATCGAAGCGCTGGGTCGCGAAGTCGGCGGCGTGGACAAGGCGAAAGAAATGTTCGTGGCGCGCCAGCCGATGGGTCGCCTGGGCACGCCCGAAGAAGTAGCCGAGCTGTGCGTCTATCTCGCCAGCGACGAGAGCCGCTTCGTCACCAGCCAGTTGATCTCGATCGACGGCGGCATGTCCATGTAGCGAGCCGGTCCTGCGCATCCCTGCGCCCCCGCCCCGGGCAGCTCCTGCACGTCCATGTGTCCGCTGCATTTGGTCATCCTGACCATCACATTCGGGCTCCCGCCGAGCACCGGACGGATTGCTCCGCCCGGCTCGCCCATACACCTTTAGAACTTGTAAGTCGCACCCAGCGTGAAGGTGCGGCCGATGCGCGTTTCGAACAGCGTGTCCTCACGCTTGCTGTCGATGAACAGCGTGTTGCGCTCGTCGGTCAGGTTCTGCGCTTCCACGATCAGCGTCAGGTTGTCGTTGAAGTTGTACGACGCCGAGGCGTCGACATAGACCGTCGACTTGTTTCCCTGCAGGTCGCTGCCGGGTGACGCCGGAATGCCACGAATGTACTTGTCGCGGTACGAAGCGGTCGAACGAATGCTGAACTTGTCGTTCTCGTAGTACAGCGTGCCGCTGGCCGAATCTCGCGACAGGCCGATGAGATCGTCGGTCGTCGTCACCTCTGTTCCATCCGCGGCGCGCGACAGGAAATACTCGATCTCCGATTCCACGAACGTGTAATTCGCCAGCACACCAAAGTTGCTCCAGAAGCCCGGCAGGAAGTCCAGCTGCAGCTGTGCGTTGAGCTCCACGCCCTTCAGCGGACCGCCATCGGTGTTCTCCCAGCGGCTGATCGTAAAGATGTCGGTCGGCCCCGCGCCCGTATTATCGAGCAACGAGTTCGGCAGGCCGAGATCGCTGTACACCACCGGGCTCGCGACGCGCTGAATGTAGGTGTCGATGTCCTTGTAGAAGAACGCCACCGACAACAGCGAGCCCTGCCGGAAATACCACTCCAAGCCCGCATCGAACGTCTTGGCGCGGATCGGATCGAGCAACGGATTGTTACGAGTGCCCGTGCGAGTGGTGCCCGTAACGGTAACGCTCGGCGTCAACGCACCCAACTCGGGACGGGACATCACTTTCGACGCGGCGAATCGGGCGAGCAGATCCGGCGTCACCTCGACCACGACGTTGAGTGACGGCAGCGTGTCGCTATACGTGCGCTCCACCTGATTGCGCTGGCCGACGCTCGGATAGGTCGAGCCCGGAGGAGCATTCACGGGAATGTGGCCGATGGATAGCTGATCGGTATGGACGAGACGCACACCGACATCACCGCGAACCGGCAATGGCAACGTGTCGCCGGCGTCGAAATTCAACATCACGAAGCCGCTCTGCACTTCCTCACGGATCTGTGACTTGGCGGCGCCGCACTCGATACCGCAGTACTGGAACGAATCGAAGTTGAACACCTGGCGCCACTTCTTCGAATCGACGGCGACCCAGCTCGCCGGTGCGCCGCCACCGAACAAATCATCCAGGCCGGAGATCTGCCGCGTGATGCTCGCCAGCGACACACCCGTCGGCAACGCCCGCACGGCCGTCAGCGACGGCAGCGGATTCAAGTTGCGAGAATTGAAATCGTTCTTGCGATACTGACCGCCCACCGTCAGCGCGAACGCGTCGTTGATGTCCCACGTGCCGTTGAGATTGAGCGTAGTGATCTCGGTGACGTTGTACGACGGTTTGCCCTGCAAGCTGAAACCGCCGAGCACCGTGCCGTCCGCTAGCGGTGGCGCATAGGAGAAGCGCGCCGGATTGGAAACATCCAGGTCGCCGAAGCCGATTCGCGGCACGTTGCCGCGGCTGAAGTCGAGCGTGAAGTTGTCCTGGTCGATCGCGTCGAGGAACGTTTGCAGGCGCATCGTGCCGTCGTAGTTGGACTCGGAGTAGCCCGCGAAGCCGGTGATGCTGAACCGATCCGAAAAGCGATGCTCCAGATTCAGGTTGATCTGACGCACATCGCTCTCGAACTGGTCGACCAGACCTTCGGAGCGAATATCGACACCGTCGAACACGCCTCGCGTGATCGAGCCATTGCCATCGAAGGCGATGTCGCGCACCGACACCATCGGCTGACCGTTGTTGTTCACATTGCGGCCAAACGACAGCCCCAGGATGTAGTTGTCACGACGTTCCACTTCGAAGTCGGTGTACAACGTGTCGAGCGAGATGTTGGTGTTCTCGCTCGGCGCCCACTGGAACGTCAACGTCGCGCCCTGGCGCTCCGTATCCTGTTCTGAATTCACGAAGCGCGGCAGGCGCGGCAGGAACGCACCGCTGCCGGCCACGCCCTCCAAACCAGCGCGCCGTAAATTGGCGACGGTTTCATACGCGGCCACGGTGCTCGAGCGTGGATTGCCGGTGCTGCAGTTCTGGGCGGTTGCACCTTTGCCGCCTTGTAACGCCGGCGAAGGGCTGACGCCCGGATATCCCTCCGGCGTACAAAATGGATACATGGTGCCGTTCACCGTAAGACCGTTGGTGTTCGCGGACAGAATGTCCACCGCCGAGTAGCCCACTTCGCGAATGTTTCGCCGTTGGAACGCCACCGAGCCGAGCACGCCGAACGTGCCGTCGAAAAACTTCTTGGACATGAGCATCGACAGCCGAGGGTCGATCTCTTCGCTGACCTGGTTGTAAACGCCGCGCCCGGTGCTGGTGAAGACCATGTCGTCCGGATAATCGAGCGGCCGGGGCGCGCGCAGATCGACGGTGGCACCCAACGATCCTTCCTCTACATCCGCCGAAGCCGTCTTGCGCACTTCGAGGGCGGAAAAGATTTCCGAAGGAAACACGTTGAAGTCGAAGCTGCGTCCGGAATTGCCAGCCCCGTAAATGTCGCTCGCGCCTGTCTGGGCCGCGCCTTCCATGCCGTTGATGCGCACACGGGTGAAGCCAGGTCCGAGACCGCGCACGGAAATGTTTCTACCTTCACCACCGTCGCCGCGCGACAGCGTTACGCCGGGCACTCGCTGCATCGACTCGGCCAGGTTGCTGTCCGGGAACTTGCCGATGTCCTCGGCCTTGATGCTGTCGATCGCTGCGGTTTCGTTGCGTTTGTCTTCGAGCGCGCTGTTCAGCGAGCTGCGGAAGCCGGTGACGACGACCTCTTCGAGCTCGCCTGAGCTCGCAGGCGTCGACTCTTGCGCATTCGCTGCAGCGGCAGATAACACCAGCGTCACGCACGATGCGAGCGCGCGCGCCGGAATGTGAGTTCGGTGACTGGCTTTTTTCATGGTACCCCCCATTGCGATCATCGAGTTTTCAAAACGGAAATCATGGTAACCGGTGGCCACGCGACACGAACCCGAATATTTCTGTGGACGTATCCACGCGGATGCGATGGATCGAGCGCGGCTCGTTCAGTTGAGTTGGACTGCCGCGCGTCCTGTTCTACGCAGGCAGCGTACGGCTGAGAAATTGACTGGCGCCCGACCACGTTGACAGTGCATCGGCTGTGCGCGCCAACAGGCGGTCGCGGCCGCCCTCTTACTGCGAGTCGATTGACTGCTTCGTATCGATCGTCGTGGCCATTCCGCCATGAACTCCCCCACCGCAGCTTGCGCAGTACTACCCCATGACTGGCACGCGAAGATTGCGCCCCACCCCGGGATTAATCATACAATTCGTTGTTGCGCGAATTTGCTCCTATTTGAATTTTTTTGCAACTATCGCGTACATCGCCGCGCCGGGGCTGTTGGATTCGGGCATCCGCTTCGGGCCTGAATATGTAGGGAGTCAGCCTCGGTCATTCGCAATCAAGAACAGGGGATCCAGCGTGAATCGACTTCGAGGATGGACGGCGCTGCGTGTCGCGACGATGGCCGGGGCCTTGTTGCTTTCGACACTCGCCGGCGCGCAGGTCGCGAATGTGACGCCGAATCCGCAGGCGCCGGTCAAAACCTTCGGCCGGGTGAGCTTCGATGCCCGTTCGCTGATGATCGATGGCAAGCGCCAGGTGATCTGGTCGTCCGAGATGCATTCCTATCGCCTGCCCTCGCCCGACCTGTGGCGAGACATCCTGCAGAAGATGAAGGCCAGCGGCTTCAACAGCGTGGCGTTTTACTTTTCCTGGGGTTTCCATAGTCCAAAACAGGGCGTCTACGACTTCACCGGCGTTCGCGACCTCGACCGTCTGCTCGACATGGCTACCGAGGAAGGTTTGTATGTAATTACGCGTGCCGGCCCGTACGTCAATGCGGAGCTGACCCGCGGCGGATATCCCGGCTGGCTGGTGAATCAGCGCGCTCGCGCGCGCACGGACGATCCGGAGTATCTAGCGGCGGTCGACGAGTGGCTCACTCGGATCCACGCCATCATTGCTCGCCACCAAATCAACGACGGCAAAGGCACGGTGATCCTGCACCAGATCGAGAACGAACTGGCGCTGACGACGGCTTCGCAAGCGCGCTACATGGATCACCTGTACGCCAAGGCGCGTGCGGACGGCATCACCGTTCCGATTTTTCACAATGACCAGGGACGCAACGGTTACTGGGTTCCGCGAGGATCGGGTGTCGCGAAGACTGTCGACGGCCCGGTAGATATGTATGCATTCGACGCGTATCCCGGCGGCACTTGTACGGTGAGCGGCGAGCCGACTCGCGACAGTGCGGCTCCGGATTTTGGCTTTTATGGCATCGGCGGCGCGAAAGGCGGGGCCTCCGCTTCGCCCAACACTCCCGGTTTCGCGGCGGAGTTCGGCGGTGGCTGGTTCGATTATTGGGGTTCGAACGGCGGCTATGAGTGCAACGCCGTTCAGCGCGGTAAGTATTACCAGCGCGTTTTCTATGGCACCAATCTCGCCAACGGCATTTACATTCAAAGCTTCTACATGGGCTACGGCGGCACCAGCTGGGGCTGGCTGCCCGCGCCGGTGGTGTTCACGAGCTATGACTATGGCGCCGCCATCTCCGAGATTCGCGAGTTGCGCCCCAAGGCGGAGGAGTTGAAACAACTCGGTGGCTTGATCGCCGCTGCGCCGGACCTCGCGGGTATGGTGCCCGCCGGCGCGGTCGAGGTTTCTTCGCCGAACATTCAGGTCTATCACAACAAGAGTCCGGAGACCGACGCGCGCTTCCTGCTCGTGACTCACAAGCCGTCGAACAAACAAAGCGATGATGAGTTTGATATTACCGTCGACCTTCCCGACGGCCACTACACACTGCCGCGAATGCGCTTGAACGGCTTCGACGCGAAGTGGCTGGTCGCCGGCGTGAATCTCGGCGGCCAGCGGTTGGTGTGGTCGACGTCCGAGCTGCAGGCGCTCATCGCTCGCGATGGCGAAGACGTGGCGCTGATCTACGGTCGTGCCGGGGAATCCGGCGCAAGTGCGCTGCGCTATTCGAGTGAGCCGCGCGTCGAAGT
>JBEVKA010000053.1:0-3578 GCA_040509855.1 Steroidobacter sp. | reverse complement strand
AGCGCCGTCGCGGCGTCGACCGAAAGCACATTGTTACTCACGGCGTACGGTCAGCTCTGGGACGCGGAAGTTACGTCCCGGTTGGTCTCGGAGGGAACGCTCCGATTCTGCTACTTGCTGCAATCTCGGGAGAGTTTCAAGCAGCGGCATCAGGAGTACGCGCATGACCTGTTTCAGATCCTGCTGCTGAAAGATCATCGCAAGGCTACGGAATTGTTGCGGGTGCTGCCCGATCCGGAAAGCGATCGGTGGCGACCCTTGCGGGAGATGCTGCTCTCGGAAGAGAAAGTCGCGCAGATGTCCGCCGGCATCAACCCGGGTGAGAAACGCGCGCTGGAAACGAAATGGGGGTTCACAGGCCTGATCGCGGAGCTGTCCCGATCGGGCGATCCAATTTTCTCGGGGTTCACCGGCTTGCTGTATGGCTATTCGCTCGCAAGTCACATCCAGCATGCCGATTCCATCGGCATCGCCATTCGGCTGGAACGGGATTTGCGTGAGCCGGAAAGGCGCGATGCGCTTCACGCCGCTCATCAGGCCCGGCTGATCTCCGATGTCCTGGCATCGATGAAGATGAGGTTGTTCGTCGGTTATCGTTTCATCGACGGTGATCGTCAGGCATTGGATGCAGCGAGTCGCAGAATAAATGACCTGCTGAAAGAACTCGGCTCCGTGTATCAGGACTGGATGGACTGTGAGTACCGATCCAGAGCCGAAAGAGACTGATTACATGCACTCCGGGCGCGGCGACCGCCGCCTCACCAAACCTCACACCGCTCCTTCGCCGCTCGCACCATCGGCGCGTTTGCCTTGCAAGCGAACGCCTGTTGAAACTCCGGCATATTCGACAGCGGGCCGATCACGCGATACTTCGCGACGGGATGCGGATCTCCCTGCACCATCCGGCGTGCGAACTCCGGTCGTATTTCGTCGCCGCGGAATTGGCCCCAGGCGATGAAAAATTGCTGATCGGGTGTGAAGTCGTCGATCGTCGGTAGCGGAGGCTTGCCGCGACGGGAGATCTGTAGCGCGCGATAGGCGATGCGCGCGCCGGCGAGGTCGCCGATGCTTTCGCCCAGCACCAGCTTGCCGTTGTGATGCAGGCCAGGCTCGATGAAATAACTCTCGAACTGATTCACGACGCAGGCGGTGCGGGTTCGGAACGCGTCGAGATCCGACTGGGTCCACCAGTTCTTGAGTCGGCCCTGTGCGTCGTACTGCGCGCCCTGATCGTCGAAGCCGTGACTGATCTCGTGACCGATGACCACGCCGATCGCGCCGTAATTGATGGTGTCACTCGCTGCCAGGCTGAAAGCCGGCGGTTGCAGGATGCCGGCGGGGAAGACGATTTCGTTGAGCAGCGGGTTGTAGGACGCATTGGAGGTTGGCGTAGTGATGCCCCACCGGGTCCGATCGACGGGCTTGCCGATCGTCGACCAGTTGTCGCGCACGTTGAATTCGCGTCCGGCGAGAACGTTGTTCCAATACGAGTCGCGTGAGATCGACACCTTGCTGTAGTCCAGCCATTTGTCCGGATAGCCGATCTTCGGATTGAACGTCGACAGCTTCTCCAGCGCGCGCTGCTTGGTCTCCGCGCTCATCCACTCCAATTCGTTGATGGTCTCGCCCATGGCCGCCTGCAGGTTGCTGACCATGTCGAGCATTCGTGCTTTGGCTTCGGGTGAGAAATGTTTCTCGACGTAGATCTTGCCGAGCGCCTCGCCGAGCAGTTGATCGGCGGACTCCGCACAGCGTTTCCAGCGCGGCTTCATGTCCCTGGCGCCATTGAGATACGCGGAGTTGAACGCGAAGTCTGCCTGCACGAACGGCGAGGAGAGCGAAGGCGCGGCGGCGCGTAACAAATGCCAGGTGAGATACGTCTTCCAGTCCGCGAGCGGGGTCTCGCCGAGCTGGCGATCGACTTCTTTCATGAACTCGGGCTCGGCCACGTTGAGCTCGCCGGTCGGCAGTTTGCTCGCTGCGTAGTACGGCGCCCATTCGAATCGAGGCGTCAGCTTTTGCAGCTGAGCAAAGGTCATCTTGTGGTCGGTCTGCGTGGGATCCCTCAGCGCTACGTTGTCGAGCGAATGTTGTGCCAGGGATGTTTCCATTCGCATGACTGTCTGCGCGGCGACGTTCGCCGCGCTTTTCTCATAACCCGCCAGCTCGAACATCGTGCGCACGTGCTCGAGATATTTCGCGCGCGCCTCGTCGAAACGAGCTTCCGGCTTCAAGTAGTAGTCGCGATCCGGCAGGCTCAGGCCGGCGGCGTAGATCTGCACGATGACGTCGTTCGGATTGCGGTCATCGGACTCGCCAGACACGTCGAACGGCACGGCGACGCCGATCAGGTGCAGTTGCTGCAGCTCACGTTGCAACTCTACGTTGTTCTTCAGCGCGGCGATTCGGGCCAACTGCGGCTTGAGCGGTTCGATGCCCGCGCGCTCGATGCGAGCTTCGTCCATGCAGCTCGCGTAAAAGTCCCCAGTGAGCTGGTCGATGCTGCCCCTGGTGGATTTTGCCGAGGCGGCGGCATCCAGGATGACCTTGAGCTGTTCCTTGTTGGCTTCGCCGGCCGCCCAGCGCCGACTCCAGCGCGGCATGGAGGCGGGAATGGGGTTTTGAGTGCGCCATGCTCCATTCGCATAGTCGAAAAAATCATCGCACGGCTCGACCTTGCGATCGATGTCGCCCACCTCGACGCCTCGTGGCGGGGCTTCGCCGCCGAGCGCTGCATGGGTGAAGAGTACGAGCAACCCCAGAGCCGACGACGCTTTCATCATGATTCTCCTCAAACGCCCGGCACGATTCTCAAATCGCGTATCGCTCCACCCTCCAGCGCTTTCAGAGCCGTTTGATATTCGGCGCTGTCATGAACTGCAGCCGCCTGCTCGACCGAGTCGAACTCGATGAGCACCGTGCGTTCGATTTTTCCGTGTTCGTACGCCTTGGCAGCGGTTGCTCGCGCGAGGAACCGGCCGCCGCCGGCTTGAATGACTGGTAGCGCCAGTTTGGCGTAGCTGGCCAGCTTCTCGAGGTCGGTGATCTGTTGATAGCAGGCAATCCAATAAGCCTTGGCCATACATGCTCCATACGAATCGGGGGGTGGACACGTCTATTCTTCCACATCGGCACCCAAGAATACGTAATAACCGCCGCGCTCGCCCGTTCACCACACATCGACAACCCAGCCAAGGATTGCCGATGATCCTCGCTTCGCGTCGCTGACGCCCATTCGGGTGTATTCAACAAGGCGCGCTGCGTGGGAACAGCAAGTGCCGTCACTCATGAAGCGGCAGGAAGATCGCGCCGGAAGGAGCCCGATGCAGTGGCTGTCGGGTGGCGGCATCATGGGCGACCGAATCAGAGCCAAGGATTGGAGCGCCACCGCGCTGGGCCCGATCGAGAACTGGCCGCCTAGTCTGCGAACTGCACTCGGCATCTGTCTCGAATTTCCCGCGCCGTCTTGCATCGTTTGGGGACGGCGGCGAACACAAATATATAACGATGCCTACGCGGCGCTGCCGGCG
Organism: Steroidobacter sp.; assembly: GCA_040509855.1. Classification (GTDB taxonomy): domain Bacteria; phylum Pseudomonadota; class Gammaproteobacteria; order Steroidobacterales; family Steroidobacteraceae; genus Steroidobacter. The sequence goes on along the minus strand of JBEVKA010000053.1, from coordinate 48 downwards.
ATTCTTCAAGCGCCTGAGCGTGCTTTGGGTGAGGATTTCGCTCAGAGC
>JBEVKA010000052.1:0-4471 GCA_040509855.1 Steroidobacter sp. | reverse complement strand
CGCTGAGCTGGATGAACATGCCGACGCCGACTTGAGCCATGAAATCCGTCGCGTCACGACCCGGGCTGCGATCGTTCTGCGCGGCGCCGAGCCCCGCGCTCAAGAAGGGCTGCACTGCGTTGCCGCGATTCGTCACGCCGAGAAAGTCCAGCGACCCTCCGTACAAGCTCATATCGCCGCGAACCTGGCCGCCGCCGATCTGCGAGCCGTTGAAGTTGGCCTCGATGTTCAAGCCGTTGTTGACGACTTTGCCGATCGCCAGGCCATACAGCCAGTCTTTGTCCTGCAGCGGGCGCTCGTTGTCGACCGAAATGCCACCGATTTGCGGCGTGAGATACCAATCGCCGACGTCGTCGGCGGCGGCAATTCCTGGAACGGCCAGGGCGAGCGCGACCGGAATGCGCAGCGCGTGAAACACCTTCATATGAATTCCTCTTGTTTATTCGACAGCGCCCAACGTTTCGAATCCTGTTGGGCAGGTAACACCTTAGCCTCCTGAGCCTCAACGGCAAGCTTTGAAAACCGAAGTACCGGATTACGGTACTCTTGGCACCGCGGGGCGGGCCTGGGGGAGTCGACGGTGAACGAAACTAAACTTTTGTTAGAAACATTGAAGCGTTGTTTGCGCTCGCGTGGTGTGACCTACCACAAGCTCGGCCGCGCGCTGGGCCTGAGCGAGTCGTCGGTGAAGCGGCTGTTCGCCGATGAATCTTTTACAGTGGGGCGCCTGGAGCGCGTTTGCGCCGCACTCGACATGACGCTCGCCGATCTGGTGCGCATGTCGGCCGGCACGCGCGAGGCACAAACATTCAGCCTGACGCTGGAGCAGGAAAGAATATTGGCAAGCGATGCGTCGCTGCTTGCGCTGTTTTATTTGCTTCTCAATGGTCGCACGGTCGAAGCGGCGGAGCGCAGGCTCGGGCTCACTGCTCGCGCCATGCGCGTGTTGCTGGAGCGGCTCGTCGAAACGCAGCTCGTTGAACTGGATGCCAAACGCCGCGTGCGATTGAACGCTCGCCTGCCGATCGCATGGCGCACGGACGGTCCGGTGCGTAAGTTATATGAGCGCCAGGTGCGGGCGGAATTTCTGCAAGGGCCGTTTACCGGATCGAACGAAGCGCTGAGCTTTCATTCCGCCGAGCTCTCGCCGGCGTCGGTGCGCATCCTGCTGCGGAAGATCGACAAGCTGGCGGCGGATTTCGCCGACCTCGCGGCGCTCGATATTCGTCTGCCGGCTCGCGACAAGAGCAGCGTCGCGCTGTTGCTGGCGTGTCGCCCCTGGGTGTTCTCCATGTTTTCCGCGTATCGAGCCAAGGCGGCGGCCTGATGCACTCAAACGACGCATGCGAGCGTCACGATGGTTTAAGGCGGTGCATATGACGGAATCCCGCGGGTCTCGTCGTCTGCTTGGGCGTCGCATTGCCGGCTACGCACGATAATTGCACCGAATGTGGCATTCGTTGGCCGCAGAACCAAAGGTGCCTAGCCATGGCCACTCCGCTAGTGTCGGTGGAATCGTATGACGACGAGCGCACGGGCTTGACCAAGGAGTCGTTCAAGCACGCGTTCCTGGAGAACCTGTTGTACTCGCAGGGCAAGTTCCCCGCGCTTGCGACCCGCAACGATTACTACCAGGCGTTAGCCTACGCGGTGCGGGATCGTTTGTTACAACGCTGGATTAGCACCGCCGCCGCGTACACCAAGCAAGGTTCGCGCACGGTGGCGTACTTTTCCGCCGAGTTTCTGATGGGGCCGCATCTCGGCAACAATCTCATCAACCTCGGGATCTACGATCAAGTCCGCCAGGCCATCACCGAGCTGGGTCTGGATTTCGAAACCTTGCTGCAGCAGGAGGACGAGCCCGGCCTCGGCAACGGTGGTCTGGGACGGCTCGCGGCTTGTTTCATCGATTCACTTGCCACGCTGGAGATTCCCGCGCTGGCGTATGGCATCCGCTACGAGTTCGGCATTTTTCATCAAGAGATCGTCGACGGCTGGCAGACAGAGCGCACCGACAAATGGCTGCGCTTCGGCAATCCTTGGGAGATTCTGCGCCCCGAGTGGGCAGTCGAAGTTCGCCTGGGCGGCAGCACCGAGCAATATCGCGACGAGCAATCGCGCCTGCGCATTCGTTGGGTGCCAAACAAAATCGTCGTCGGTGTTCCCTACGACACACCGATTCTCGGCTATCGAAACAACACCGCGAACACGCTGCGTTTGTGGAAGGCGGAAGCGCCCGAATCGTTCGACTTCTCGACCTTCAATCGCGGCGACTACGGTGGCGCGGTCCGGCAGAAGGTCTGGTCGGAGACCTTGAGCAAGGTGCTGTATCCGAACGACGAGCAGATCCAGGGCAAGGAGCTGCGCCTGGAGCAGCAATATTTCTTCGTTTCGTGCTCGCTGCAGGACATGCTGAGAATCATGCGCGTGCAGAAGCTGCCGCTGGAACGCTTCCACGAGAAGTTCGCCGTGCAGCTCAACGACACTCATCCCGCGATCGCCGTGGCCGAGTTGATGCGTTTGTTGATCGACGACCATGTGATGGCTTGGGAGCAGGCATGGGGCATCGTCTGCAAGACGTTCGCATACACGAACCATACATTGCTGCCGGAAGCGTTGGAGTGTTGGCCGCTGGAGTTGTTCAAACGCGTCTTGCCGCGGCATCTGGAAATCATTTACGAGATCAATGCACGCTTCCTGGATGAAGTGCGCATTCGCTTCTATGGCGATGAGGCGCGTCTGGCACGATTGTCATTGATCGACGAGCACGGCGAGCGCTACGTGCGCATGGCGCATCTTGCATGCGTCGGCAGCCACACGATCAATGGCGTCGCGGAGTTGCACTCGGAGCTGCTCAAGCAAGATGTGCTCAAGGATTTCTACGCGCTATGGCCGGAGCGCTTCACCAACAAGACCAATGGCGTCACGCCGCGCCGTTGGATGGCGTTGAGCAATCCGCGTCTGTCGAGTTTGATCAGCGAGGCGATTGGCGAATCCTGGATCAAGAACCTCGATGAGCTGCGGCGTCTAGAGCCACTCGTGGACGATGCCGCGTTTCGCGCTCGCTGGCGTGCCACCAAGCACGCGAGCAAAGCCGAGCTCGCGACGTTCGTCAAAGAGCGCACCGGCATCGTGATCGATCCCGAATCGCTGTTCGACGTGCAGGTGAAGCGCATTCACGAGTACAAGCGCCAGCACCTGAACATCCTGCACATCATCGCGCTCTATCATCGCTTGCGCTCGAATCCGAATGCCGACATGCAACCGCGCACCTTCATCTTCGGTGGCAAGGCGGCGCCCGCGTATCACGCCGCGAAGCTCATCATCAAGCTGATCAATGCGGTCGGTGACGTGGTAAATCGCGATCCGGCGGTGAAAGATCGACTGAAGGTCGTGTTCATGCCGAACTTCAATGTGAGCAATGGTCAGCGCGTGTATCCAGCCGCCGAGCTGTCGGAGCAAATCTCCACCGCGGGTAAGGAGGCGTCGGGCACGGGTAACATGAAGTTCTCCATGAATGGCGCACTGACCATCGGCACGATGGACGGAGCGAACATCGAGATTCGCGAGGAGGTCGGGGCCGAGAATTTCTTCCTGTTCGGCTTGACGGCCGAGCAGGTTGCGCAAACCAAGGCGCGTGGTTATCGGCCGTACGAGCACATGACCGAGGAGATCAAGGAAGTGGTCGAGCTGGTCGGCAGCGGTTTCTTCTCGCGTGGCGATCCACAGATGTTCCGTCCGTTGCTCGACGGGTTGATCTGGCACGACCCGTATCTGGTGTTCGCGGATTTCGCGTCGTACTCGGATTGTCAGCAGCAGGTGAGCGATGCGTATCGCGACGTCGATCGCTGGACGCGCATGTCCATTCTCAACGCGGCGCGCAGCGGCAAATTCTCGTCGGATCGAACCATCCAGGAATACTGCACGCAGATCTGGAAGGCACCACCGGTGCCGGTGCGCCTGCTGTCTCAGGAGGACGTGAAGGTCGGCTTCATGCAGTGAGCAGGCGGATCAGGAACAGTAGCCACATCGCGAACAGCACGATGGAGCTGGCGAAGAACACCTGGAAGCGACGGATGACTTTGTTGCTGGTGAGATGAATGAATGTGTGGGCGGCGCGCAGGAACACGTAGCCCCACGCACACGCCAACAACGACACCGTCGTGAGTTGTGTGATCGCAAGGAAGCCGCACAGCACGTAGAACAGCACCGGCGCTTCGAACAGATTGCGATAGTGGTCGGATGCGGCCACGTTCTCCAGCGTGTCGTGCGCTTGCTTCGCGGTCGCAAGCTGTTGCGGATGAATGCGACGCGCGCGGATCTCGGCGATGCGATCCATGTACAGCCGGCCAAAAACGGCAGCTGTCATCAAAGCAAGCGCGGTCGGCGGCAACAAAATCGCATGTTGGATCTGCACTGGAACGCGTCCTCCGTAGATCGCGCCGACATCGCGAGCCCACCGCGATAGCGG
>JBEVKA010000051.1:0-4486 GCA_040509855.1 Steroidobacter sp. | reverse complement strand
TTCGCCGCCAGCGCCATTAGCGTTGGCAAATCGGGGGCGCGACCGACCTAACTCGTTGACTCAGCCCCAGATTTTCCGGCAATCGAGAACTCGGCCACAGTCCTGTCAAAGGCGCGCCCACCACCCCCGACATTAGGGGAGTGGCTGATATCCCCTACAGCCCGCCTCCAACACCATGCGCCTCACAGGCTCGCCGGGCACACGACCGCGCGCGCCTGATCGTTTTTACTTTCTCGCCCCGCTCCTGGCAGGGAATCGCACGGTTGAATACCGCGAAGACAATCGACCTTCCGTTCGGCGGACAGTCCGTCGACGCCGGGCTGCGCACGGCCCTGCAGACCGATGCGGTCCGGCAGCTGGTGGGCGCGGTCGCCGAATTCGTATTCGTGGTCGATCGCAGTCTGCGCATTCTCATGGCGAATCGCGGTGTCGGCGATCGCACGGCCAAGGACCTGGAAGGCGCGGCCATTACCGATTTCTTTCCGGCGAGCCTGCAGGCGCGTGCGTTGTCGACGTTGCATCGAGTGCTCGCGAACGGCCAGGTCGACGGTTACGCGGCCGAGTTCGATGGTGTCGACGGTCAGTCGCGTCACTTCGACGTGCGCGTCAGCCCGATCCGCTCCGAGCAGAAGATCGTCGCGCTGGCACTGGTCACCAGCGAAACCACCGAGCAGATTCGTTCCGCGCGCGCCATCGCGACTCAGGCTCGCATGATCGAATCCATGCTCGAAGGCGTTGCCGTCATCAACGACGGCGGCGTGATCGAGATCACCAACCCCGCGTTCGATACATTGTTCGGTTATCGTCGCGGCGAGCTGATCGGCCGTAACATGTCGACGCTGGCGAGCTGGCCGTTCGAGCAGCCGGAGCGTTGGCAACCGTTGTCAGCTGAACAGGGACCCTCCATGCAAGTGGAGTTCGACGGGCGTCGTTCGGATGAGGAGCTTTTTGCCGCCTCCGGCGTGTTGTCGCGTTTCGAAGTGGTGGGCCGCAATCACAGCCTGCTGGTGCTTCAGGATGTCAGCGAGCGCAAGCAGATGGAGCGGGCAATCCTGCAAGCAGTGAGTCGCGAGCAGTACCGGATCGGTAACGATTTACACGATGGACTGGGTCAGGAGTTGACCGGCATTGCACTGATGCTGCGTGGTCTGGCGGGCCGGCTGACGACGGAATACCCGGCTATTCTGCCGGAAATTGAAGGCATCACGCGGCTGGTGAACAGTTCGATCGAGAGCACGCGAGCGCTGGCGCGCGGCTTGTCTCCTGTTAATTTGGAGCGCGGCGGTCTGTCCGACGCATTGGATGGATTAGCCATGCATGCCACGGAGCTTTATGGGGCGCAGGTCACTTGTACTCATCGAGTGAAGACCATTCGTCCGCTGAGCACCGAGCTCGCCAATCATTTGTACCGAATCGCCCAGGAGGCGGTCCGGAATGCGGTTCGCCATGGCCAGGCGCGGTCTATACGACTGCATTTGCACGGGGCCCGCGCTAAGGTTCGGCTGACGGTAACCGACGACGGCATCGGCATGCCCGCAGATGCCGTCGACGCGCCCGGCATGGGCTTGAAGATCATGCGCTACCGGGCACGGATCCTCGGCGGCGAAGTGCGGTTCGAGCGTGGCGATCCACGCACCGGCGACCGGAACGGCCAGCCGGGTACACGTATCATTTGCGAGTGCCCGCTCGAACCCGCAGCCGCTGCCGCTAAACCTCGCCGGCAGCGCTCGCGCGCGGGTGGATGACTGGCCTTCGAGCCCCAGTGAGTTTCAATCGAGGAGTGATGCAATGAGCGTTGGGCCTTCGCTGTTCAAGACGGCACACAAACCGCCTTCCGGAGGTGTGTCCAAGGACCAGAAGCGCCGCGTGCTGATCGTCGACGACCATCCCATCGTGCGGCAGGGATTGCGGCGGTTGATCGAAGCGGAACCGGATCTGGAAGTGTGCGGCGAGGCCGAGACGGCCCGCGAAGCCAAATCCATGATCCGCGAGCAGGAGCCGGATGCAGTCATCGTCGACGTGTCGCTCAAGCAGGGCGACGGTCTCGAACTGGTCAAGGACGCGCGCGCGCACTATCCGTCTTTGCCGTTGCTGGTGCTCTCGATGCATGACGAAGCGATTTATGCCGAACGCATGCTGTCCGCGGGCGCGAACGGCTACATCATGAAACAAGCAGCGTCGGATCAGTTCCTGGTGGCCCTGCGCCGGGTGCTCGACGGCGGTATCTATGTGAGCGAAGCCGTCGGCAACAGCATGATCGAGAAGTTCGCGTCGGGCGGCGCGTATATCTCCTCGAACCCGGTCGACAGCCTCACCAATCGCGAGCTGCAGGTACTGCACATGATCGGCAAGGGCCTGTCGACGCGCCAGACCGCCGAAGCGCTCAACCTCAGCGTCAAGACCGTCGAGTCGCATCGTCAACGCATCAAGCGCAAGCTGTCGCTGCGGACTTCGGCGCAACTCATGCAATACGCGGTGAACTGGTATGCCGGGAGGGAGCCAGGTCAGAAGCCTTGACGGGCTCTTGACGCGCTAGCGCGCCATGAACTCACTGCAAGGACTGCTCGGCGGCGATCTCGTCAGTTTGGCCGTGGGCTTCGGCCTGGGGCTGGCGCCGGCATTTATTTCTTTGTTCCTGTTGCAGCGACTGCGCCGTCATCTGCGCCGTCGGCACGCACAGCTCACGTCGGCGAATCGACGCAATCAATCGATCGTGGAAGGTTCGGGTGAGGGTGTGCTCGAACTCGATAACGTCGGTCACGTGCGCTATGCCAATCCTGCCGCCGCGAAAATGCTCGGCTACGAGACCGACGAGCTGATCGGCCTCGACTATCGCGTGCTCATCAACACGCAGGAAGACGGCGATCCGCGAACCGATCCAGTGCGTCGCGTGAGATATACAACCGACATCATGCGCGGCGTCGGCGCGCTGCTGCGTCGGAAGAACGGCACGTTCCGTCCGGTCGAATACAAAATTCTCCCCGTCACCGAGGAAGGCGCGTCGGTCGGCACCGTGCTGGTGTTTCGTGACATCGGCGAGCGCGTGCGCCTCGATAACCTGTTGAAGGACATGCAGGCCACCGCCCGCATCGGCGGCTGGGAATACGATGTCATCAGCAAACAATTGCATTGGACCGAAGCGCTGTACGCGATTCACGACCTGCCGATCGGCCATGCCATCGACGTCGATTCGCATCGCGCCTTTTTTCATCCCGAGGATCAGCAGAAATTACAGGCGGCCGAGCTCATGGCGGTCGAGAAGGCACTGCCTTCCGACATGCTGCTGAGAATGACCAGTGCGCGCGGTCGTCAGCTCTGGGTGAGGTGTCTCGTCAAAGCCGAACGTCGCGGCGGCAACACGGTGCGTTTGCACGGCACGATTCAAGACGTCACCGATCTGGTCAGCGCCGAGCGCAAGCTGCGCGAGACGCGCGATTTCTTCGAGCTCACTTTGAACGCCGTGCCGACGCCGGTGACATACGTGAATTCGAACATGGTGGTTACGTATGTAAATCGCGCGCTGGAAGAGTGGTTTGCGCAGCCGGCGGACGCAGTGCTCGGTCGGCCGTTACGCGACAGCGTCGGCCACGATCGTTTCGCCGAGATGGAGCCGCTGATAAAGCGCGTCATGGCGGGTGAGTTCGTGCGCGTGACTCAAGGCGGCGTGCGCAACGGCCGGCAGCGCGAATGGCAGAATCATTTCGTGCCGCAGATCGGGCCGGGCGGTGAAGTGCTCGGCTTCTTTTCCATCGTCTACGATCTCACCGAACAGAAGCGGCTCGAAGCGCGCCTCATGCAGGCGCAAAAAATGGAAGCGATCGGTCAGCTCACCGGCGGCATCGCGCACGACTTCAACAACCTGCTCGGCGTGGTGATCGGCAACTTGCAGTTGCTCGACCGCAGCGTCGCCGAAACGCCAACGCTGGCGAGAAAAGTTCACACCGCGATGCGTGCCGCTTCGCGCGGCGCGGATCTCACACGACGCTTGCTCGCGTTCGCCCGTCGCCAGATCCTCGCGCCGGCGGTGCTCGACTTGAATCGTCAGCTCGCCGGCTTGAGCGAGCTGGTCCAGCGGACCATCGGCGAATCCATCGAAGTGCGCATGGTCCAGGCGCACGACCTGTGGCATACGCGCGCCGATCCGGGCCAGTTCGAGACTGCGATCTTGAATCTCGCCATCAACGCGCGAGACGCCATGCCTCAAGGCGGTCGGCTGACCATTCGCACCCAGAACCTCACCTTGGATCCAGTGTTCTGCGCCGATCACGCATCGCTCGAACCCGGTGATTTCGTTTCCATCAGCGTGGCCGACTGCGGCGTGGGCATCGAGCCGGAAGTGTTGAAGCGCGTGTTCGAGCCGTTCTTCACCACCAAGGAGTCGGGCAAGGGCAGCGGCCTGGGACTGGCGATGGTTCACGGCTTCGCCGAGCAGGCCGGCGGCATTGCCACCATCGATAGTGCGCTCGGTTCCGGCACTACGGTGCAG